>NZ_JBHXTQ010000141.1:0-9307 GCF_042677305.1 Kitasatospora sp. NPDC127121
GCGGGTGGGGAGGTTCGTCGCCCACTCCGCGCTCTTCCTGATCGTGGCGCTCACGCCGTCGTCGGGCGGGGGCGGGGCCGCGCCCGGCGGGGGTGGGGGGGGGGGCGCGGCCGGGCTGGCAGGTGGCGCCGTCACGCGGCGGCGTCAGGCGGCGCCGCTCACGCCAGGGCGACCAGCTCCAGGTAGGAGTCGTGCCACAGGTCCTCGTCGCCGTCCGGGAGGAGCAGGACGCGGTCGGGCCGCAGGGCCTCGATGGCACCCAGGTCGTGGGTGACCATCACGATCGCGCCCGGGTAGGTGCCGACCGCCGCCAGCACCTCCGCCCGGGAGGCCGGGTCGAGGTTGTTGGTGGGCTCGTCGAGCAGCAGGACGTTGGCGCCGGAGTGGACCAGGCCGGCCAGCGCCAGCCGGGTCTTCTCACCACCCGAGAGGACCCCGGCCGACTTGTCGGCGTCGTCTCCGCGGAACAGGAACGCGCCGAGGACGTGCCGCAGTTCGCCGTCGCTCAGGTGCGGCGCGGCCTGGGCGAGGTTGTCGCGGACGCTGCGCGCCGGGTCGAGGGTGTCGTGCTCCTGCGCGAAGTAGCCGAGCCGCAGGCCAGGGCCGGGCACCACCCGGCCGGTGTCGGGGCTCTCGTGGCCGGCCAGGATGCGCAGCAGGGTGGTCTTGCCGGCACCGTTCAGGCCGAGCACGACCATCCGGCTGCCCCGGTCGACGGCCAGGTCGAGGCCGGTGAGCACCGGGCGGCCGGCGTAGGCCTTGGCGAGGCTGATCGCGCCGAGCGGCATCCGGCCGCAGGGGGCGGGTTCGGGCAGCCGGATCCGGGCCGTCCGTTCGGCCTGCCGGGCGGGTTCGAGGTCGGCGAGCATCCGGTCGGCGCGGCGGGCCATGCTGCGGGCGCTGGTGGCGGTGGCGACGTTGGCCCGCATCCGGTCGGCCTGGGCGTGCAGGGCGGCGGCCTTGCGTTCGGCGTTGGCCCGTTCCCGGGTGCGGCGGCGTTCGTCGGCGGCGCGCTGGTCGAGGTAGGCCCGCCAGCCGGTGTTGTGGACGTCGATCGCGGCGCGCTGCGGGTCGAGGTGGAAGACCCGGTTGACGGTGTCGGCGAGCAGGCCGAGGTCGTGGCTGATCAGGACCAGCCCGCCCTGGTGGGCCGCGAGGAAGCCGCGCAGCCAGGCGACGGAGTCGGCGTCGAGGTGGTTGGTGGGTTCGTCGAGCAGCAGGGTGCCGTGGTCGGCGAAGAGGATCCGGGCCAGCTCGACCCGGCGGCGCTGGCCGCCGGAGAGGGTGCCGACCGGGGTGTCCATGACCCGGGCGGGCAGTCCGAGGCCGGCCGCGACCCGGGTGGCCTCGGCCTCGGCCGCGTAGCCGCCCCGGGACTGGAACTCGGCCTCGGCGCGGGTGTAGGCGTCCATCGCCCGGCGCTGTTCGTGCGGTCCGTCGGCCTGCGCCATCGCCTCTTCGGCGGCGCGCAGCGCGCGGACGGCGGTGGCCAGGCCGCGGGCGGACAGGATGCGGTCGGTGACGGTGGCGGACGGGTCGGCGGCGCGGGAGTCCTGCGGGAGGTAGCCGACGGGGCCGGTGCGGGTGACCGTCCCGGCGGCGGGCGGCAGTTGTCCGGCGAGGGTGGCGAGCAGGGTGGTCTTGCCGGCGCCGTTGCGGCCGACCAGGCCGATCCGGTCGCCGGGGGCGATGTGGACGGTGATGTCGGACAGCAGGAGGCGGGCGCCGACGCGCAGGTCGACACCACGGGTGGTGATCATGGGATAACGCTCCGAAACAGCGAACGGACACACGGGTGGTGTGGAGGCGGGTCCGTCGGCTAGGAAATTCGGGGCGTAGACATGCGGCCCAGGGTAGCGGGGCGGGTGGAGCGTCCGCATCCGAATTGCCGGCGGGAGCGCACCGCGTCCGCGCGGGTTTCGGCCAGTGGGGCGGGTGTTGGCTCGTGGGGCCCCCTTGCCGGGGCGCGGGCCCCGCGCTTCCATGACCCGCATGGGTCGACGTGAGCTCGTTCTCTTGACTGATCACAGTTCGACCGAAGGAAGCCGCGACGTCCTCGCCGCCGCCGCCCGGGCCCTCACCGGCCGGGCGCCCGTGCTGCTCGACGCCCGGCACTTCATGACCGGCGGGGGCGGCCGGATCCGCCCCGACGATGGGGGCGGGCTGCGCCTGGAGGCGGACGGCCGCAGCGTGGCGGCCGACGCCGTCGTGGTCTACGAGATCCCGCCGCACCGGCGGCGCGACTTCGCGCCCTTCCAGCGGCTGCTGGGCGCACACGGCGCCCGCTCGCTCGGCACCGATGTGCAGGCCTGGCGGGCGGCCACCGAGAAGGACCTCACGGTGGCCCGCTTCACCCGCGACGGCGTCGCGCACATGCCGACCGTCTCGCTGTCCCGGCCGAGCCTGCGGGCCGCCGCCGAGGCCTTCGACCGGCTCGGCGGCGACGTCTGGGCCCGACCCTGCGTCGGGATGGGTGGCGACGACGTCTTCCACGTCACCACTCACGCCCAACTCGCCTCCGCCGCACGGCACTACGAGCGCGACGGGGCGGACTGGCTGATCGCCCGGGATGCCCGCAACTTCACCCCGGACGGCCGCCGCCACCAGTACCGGGTGGTGGTGCTCGACGGCCGGGTGGTCCGGGTCGTCGAACACGTGCAGGCGGATCCGGACGCCCCCTGCAACGAGAGCCGCGGCGCCGTCTCCGCCCCGCTCGCCGCCGCCGAACTGCCCCGGGGCCTCGCGGACCTGGCGATCCGTGCGGTCGCCTGCCTCGGCCTGCCGCTGGCCGGTGTCGACCTCGCCGCCGAGAGCGGCGGCGTGGTCTTCGAGGTCAACGTCCACCCGGCGTTCGGCCGCGGCGCCCTGGAGCAGGTCGCCGTGCCGTACGTGGCCGCGCACCTGGAGCCCGTCTGACGGTTCCGGCCGGGTGCGCGGCGGCCGGGCGCGCCCCGGGCCGGCAGCTGGCGAAGGATGCCGGTCGGCGGCCGGGCACGTCCCTGGCCGGTCAGCTCCGCAGGATGGCGGCGAGGAGCGACGGGCGGAACAGCAGCGTCGGCGGGGCGACCAGCGACATCACCTCGTGGAAGGCGGCGGTGACCGCCGGGTTGTGGGCGGCGCCGGCCAGCACCTTGTCGAGGAAGCGGTGCTGGAGCGCGAGCAGGGCGCCGGAGGGTCCGCCGGTGGTGGCGGCGAAGCGGACGTCCTCGGTGCAGGACATCACCCACGGGTTCTTGGAGACGGCCGCGATCGCGCGCCGGGCGTCCCGGGCCGTGGCGTGGCCGATGCCGCCGTGGCGCAGGGCGGTGCGGCGCAGCTCCCGGGCGCAGAACAGGGCGACGGTGACGCCCTGCCCGTACACCGGGTTGAAGGTGCTGGCGGCGTCGCCGACCACCACCAGGCCGTCCGGGGCGCTGCGTTCGTAGTGCCGCCGGATGCCGGGGCCGGGGACGAAGCCGCGCACCTCGCCGGCCGGCTCGGCCTGCTGGAGCGCCTCGCGGATGCTCGGGTCGCGCAGCCGGGCCAGTTGCTTGGTGAACCCGGCTTCGCCGGGCTCGGGTTCGGCGCCGCGCATGCCGGCGACGCTGACGATCCAGCGGTCGCCCTCGACCGGCAGCAGCACGCCCAGGTGGGGCGCGTCCGGGGCCTTGGTCTGCACGTAGATCGCCTTGTAGCCGATGTCGACGCCGGCCGGGCGGTGGAACAGCCGGGAGGAGTACGCGACGCCCGCGTCCACCCGCTCCTCGGGCACCGGCGGGTGGCCCAGCTCCGCCAGCCAGTCCGGCACCGAGGTCGTGCGGCCGGCCGCGTCCACCACCAACTCGGCAGGTATCTCCCGGACTTCGCTGCGTTCGGGCCCGCGGTCGCGGACCTTGACGCCGGTCACCGTGCGGGCCGACCCGAGCAGGCCGACCACGTCGGCGCCCTCCAGGAACTCGATCGTGGGCTCGGCGCGGACCCGGTCCAGCACCGCCTTGTCCAGCACCGGCCGGGTGCAGGAGAGGAAGGCGAGCTGCGCCGGGTACTGCGCCATCCACCCCGCCGAGCTGAGCCACTTCAGATCGCCCGAGACGGCGACCCTCGTCGCGCCCGCCTCCGTGAGCTCCTGGTTGATGCCGGGCATCATCTCCTCCAGCGCCCGGTGTCCGGCCTCCAGCACCAGGTGCGCGTGCCGGCCCTGCGGCACCCCGGCCCGGAACGTGGGCTCCGCCGGGTAGCGGTCCCGCTCCACCACCACGATCCGTTCGGCGAACCCGCGCAGGGCCCAGGCCGCCACCGTGCCGGCCAGCCCGCCGCCGATCACCACCGCCGTGCCCCGCCCGGGGGCCGTTTCCGAAGAAGTCATGACACGTAGCGTAGTCGGGCAGTGGCGGCCCCGTAATCGCATCGGCGGGATGAACGGGCAGGACACGGGCGGCCGTTGGTGCCCGAACGCGCCGGGCGCACGACCGGTCCGGAACACTGTCGCGCGGCGCCCCCGGGGGCGGGCGGTGGGAGGCACCCGGGAGCGGGTACTACACTCGGCGGGAGTTGTGCAGGCCCCCCTTCCGGTGCGCGGGCGCGCGGAGCCGAGGAGGTGAGAGCCGTGGAGTGCAGTAGTCCGGGTCGAAGTCGGCCCCGCCCCCGGTTGTCCCGCACCATTCGCGGCACCCGGCGTTCCTCCTCCCGTACGGCTCCCGCGCGGCGCTGACCTCGTCCTCGACGGGGTGCCGCCGGTCGCGCCGTGCGCGTGGTGGCCGGCCGGGCGCCTCCGGCCCGCCGTCCCCGGACGGCGACCGGGCACCCACCGTGGAGGTACCCGCCATGTCCGACTGGCGTGTGCGCGCCGTGCGCGCGAGCAAGCGTCCGTTCTCCCGCCCCGCCGGGGGCCCCGGACCCGCCGACGCGCAGCCGGCGCCGGAGCACTCGATGGATCCGCGGCCCGACCAGCCCGTCGAGCCGGTCACCCTGGAGCGTTCCGTGGTGGACGCGGCGGTCTACCGGGACGGGCGGCGGATCGACACACCGGCGAACCTCGCCGACATCTACCGCGAACTGCCCGACCGGCCCGGCGCGATGGCCTGGATCGGCCTGTACCGCCCCGCCGAGGCGCAGCTGCTGGAGGCGGCGGACCGGTTCAACCTGCACGAACTGGCCGTCGAGGATGCCATCGTCGCCCACCAGCGGCCGAAGCTGGAGCGCTACGGCGACACGCTGTTCGTGGTGCTGCGCGCCGCGCGCTACCTGGACGAGGCGGAGGAGGTCGACTTCGGCGAGATCCACCTCTTCGTGGGCCCCGACTTCGTGCTCACCGTCCGCCATTCGCAGGCACCGGACCTGTCCGCGGTGCGCCGCCGCCTGGAGACGGACCCGGACCTGCTCGCGCTCGGCCCGGAGGCGGTGCTGTACGCGGTGCTGGACGCCGTGGTGGACGGGTACGCGCCGGTGATCGCCGGGCTCCAGCACGACATCGACGAGATCGAGACGGAGGTGTTCGGCGGCGACCCGCAGGTCTCCCGGCGCATCTACGAGCTGTCCCGCGAGGTGATCGAGCTCCAGCGGGCCACCCGGCCGCTGCTGGAGATCATGAAGAGCCTGGAGGCGGGCTTCGGCAAGTACGGCACCGACGACGAGCTGCAGCGCTACCTGCGCGACGTCGCCGACCACGCCACCTACGCCGCCGAGCGGGTGGACGGCTTCCGGCAGATGCTGCAGAACATCCTGACCGTGAACGCGACGCTGGTCTCGCAGCGGCAGAACGAGGAGATGAAGCAGCTCGCCGAGGCCGGGCACGTGCAGAACGACGAGATCAAGAAGATCTCCTCCTGGGCGGCGATCCTCTTCGCGCCGACGCTGATCGGCACCGTGTACGGGATGAACTTCGAGATCATGCCGGAGCTCAAGTGGGCGTTCGGCTACCCGTTCGCGGTCGGGCTGATGGCGCTGGTCTGCACCGGGTTGTACGTGGTCTTCAAGCGCCGCAACTGGCTCTGACGGCAGGGCGGGGCGCGGCGGGGCGCGGCGCGGCTGGTGCGGGGCGCGGCGCGGTCCGGCTCGGGCGCGGTGCTCGCGACCGGCTCCGCCGTGCCGCCGAAATCCGGCGCGGCCCCGCGAAGGCAGCGCTGACCGGCTGCCGCAACCGGCGCCGACCGCACGGCCGTTCGCCCGGCGTCAGGGATTCGTCAGGGCGGCGGCGCGGCGCTTGCCCCGGTCCGCGCCCGCCGGTTGGATGAGGAGCATGAACCGCCCGGCACGCCACCACGACCGCCCGCCGCATCCGCGGCCGCCGGTCCGCGTCGCCGCGGCCGCCATCGCCGTGCGCTGATCCGCGCCTCCCCGCCGGAGGGCACGGCACGTGCCGCGCCCCGCCCCGTCGCCCGATCGGCGCGGGGTGCGGGCGGGCGCGCGAGTTCCGCATCTCATCAGGTCTTTTGAGCCCGCACCCCGGCCCGGACAGGGCCGGCGGTGCCCCGCACCCTGGGAACGGTCATGTCCGAATCCGTCCTGTCCGCTCGTACCGCCCTCGTCACCGGCGCCTCCTCCGGCATCGGCTGGGAGACCGCCCGGCTGCTCGCCGGGCTGGGTGCCACCGTGCTGGTGCACGCCCGGACCACCCCGGAGGCCGAGGCGGCCGTCGCCAGGCTGGTCGACGCCGGCGCCCGCCGGGACCAACTCGTCGAGCTGGCCGCCGACTTCACCCGCCTCTCGGAGGTCGCGGTGCTGGCCGGCACGGTCGTCAAGCACTACCCGGCGCTGGACCTGCTGGTCAACAACGCCGCCGCGCTGGCGCCCGAGCGCTGCACGCTGACCGACGACGGCAACGAGGTCTCGCTGCAGGTCAACTTCCTGGCCGCGCACCTGCTGGCCAGGCTGCTGCGGGCGCCGCTCTCGGCGTCCGGCGACGCCCGGATCGTCAACGTCTCGTCCTGGCTGCACCGGACGGCGTCGGTGAACTGGTCGGACCCGCACCGGGTGAAGAGGTACTCACGGGTGGCCGCGTACGCGCAGTCGCAGCTCGCGCTCACCATGGCGACCGCCGACATGGCCCCGGCCGGCTCCGGCATCACCGCCGTCAGCCTCAACCCGGGCCTGTGCGACACGGCGCTGCTGCCGCTGTACGGGCGGGCCGGCGCGCCGGCGGCGGAGGGTGCGGCGGCCGTCGTCCGGCTCTGCCTGCCGGACGTCGCGGTCGCCAACGGCGCCTACTACGACGGCGGTTCGGTGGCGCCGGTGGCGCAGGCCGCCCAGGAGGAGCGCTCGCTGAAGCGCCTGGTCAAGCTGGCGGACCAGTTGGTCGGCCAGGCCGCTTGAAGCCCTTTCCCGGAATCGGAGAGCACACGATGTCCAAGCGCGCCCGCAAGAAGAGGGCCCGGCGGAAGAGCACGGCGAACCGCGGCCGCCGGGCCGGGCAGGGCTGACCCGCCCACCACCGCAGGCCACCACCGATCACCACCACCCATCACCACCACCCACCACCACCCATCACCACTCACCACCGCCGAGAACCGCCGCGAACCACTGAGGACCGCCGCGAACCGGCGGGCACCGCCGGGCGCCGGGGACGGTCGCTAAGGATGCGTCAAGAACGGCGCCCGGCGGCGTCAAGGAGCCGTCAGGGGGCGGCTTCCCGCAAGTGGCGCGGCACTAGCGTCGCCCGGCGGAGAGAAACGGTTCTGCTCCGGTTTCAGCAGGAAACCCCGGCGGACCGTGCAACGGGGGAGAGGAACGTGCGGCCATGACCACCTCGGCAGCGGGCACGACGGCCACCACGGGGGAGACGGCCCCGGGGACGGAACCCGATCCGGCGGGTGAACCGGCCCCAGCCCCGGCCACGGCTCCAGCCCCGGCCACGGCCGCCCCGACCCCCCGCCCGAGCCCCCTGGCCCGGCTCCGGCACGGCGCGCGGACGGTCGGCGGCCGCGCCTACTGGACCACCCCGCGCCTGGTCCGCGGCCTCACCGCGCTCAGCCTGGCCGCCCTGATCGGCCTCGGCGCGGCCGCCACCACCGTCCTCGGCGGGGCCCGCGACGGCACCGACACCATCGGCCACCGGGCCGCCCCGCAGGCCACCCGCGCCGCCGACCTCTACTTCGCGCTCAGCGACATGGACGCCCAGGCCGCCAACCTGCTGCTGGTCGGCGCCGACCCCGACTACACGACGCTGCGCAAGCAGACCCTCGACACCTACGAGCAGCGCCGCGCGCAGGCCGACGGCGACCTCCAACAGGCCGCCCAGGCCGCGGCCGCCGACCCGGCCGGCCAGCGCGCCGTCCAGCAGGTGCTCGGCCGGCTCGGCAGCTACGAGGCCCTGGTGGCCCGCGCCCAGCTGCTGGAGGAGCAGGCCAAAGCCCCGGCCGGCCAGCCCTCGCCCGCCGCCCTGGACGCCTACCGCCAGGCCACCGACCTGCTGCGCCAGCAACTGCTGCCCGCCGCCGACCAGGTCACCGCCGCCAACGAGGCCACCGTCGAGCAGGTCTACACCGAGCGCCGCGACGCCCTCGGCAGCGGCTGGTGGTGGCTGCTCGCGGTCGGCCTGCTCGCGCTCGCCGCGCTGCTCGGGCTCCAGCGCGTCCTGGCGGTGCGCTACCACCGCGTCGTCAACCCGGCGCTGGCCGCAGTCACGCTGCTCACCGCCGTCGTGCTGGCGATCGGCCTGCACCTGGTCAGCCGCGCCGACGACCACCTGGTGACCGCCAAGAGCAACGCCTACGACTCGGTGATCGCGCTCAGCCGCGCCCGTGCCGTCGCCTTCGACCTGAACGCCGACGAGAGCCGCTACCTCACCGACCCGTCCCGCGCGGCCGCCTACGAGCAGAGCTTCCTCGACAAGACCCAGGCGATCGCCCGCCTGGACGGCGCCACCCTCGCCGACTACAACGCCCAGCTGGCGGCCGCCGCGGCCCGGCACCGCGCCGACCACACGGCCGTCCCCTTCGGCGGCTACCTCGGCACCGAACTGCACAACATCACCTTCCCCGGCGAGCAGGACGCCGCCGAGCGGGTGCTCGCCGCCTTCCAGCAGTACCAGCAGGACGACCGGAAGATCCGCGCGCTGCGCGACGAGGGCCGGCTCAAGGAGGCGGTGACGCTCAACACCGGCCTCTCCCAGGGGCAGTCCAACTACGACTTCGACCAGCTGAGCACGGCCATCGGGGACACCATCGCGGTCAACGCCAAGGCGATGGACTCGGCGGTCGCCGCGACCGACGGCGACCTCGACGCCGGCACGGCGGCCCTGGCCGCGGGCGCGCTGGCGGCGGCGCTCGCGCTCACCGCGCTGGGCGTCCGACCGCGCCTGCGCGAGTACCGGTAGCCGCCGGCGCCGACC
>NZ_JBHXTQ010000142.1:0-8984 GCF_042677305.1 Kitasatospora sp. NPDC127121
CGCCGGCGGTGTCCGCCGAGGTGGTCAGTGCCGGGGTCATCCGGACACCTCCTGCGTGAGTGGTCTGGCTGAGGGCTGGCGGAGCGGGGGCCGGGGCCCGGCCCCGCCCGTCCCGGTGGGCATCGATCGCGGATCGACCGGGTGGGCGGGGGTCCGGACCGCGGAGTCGGGGCGGACTCGGCGCCGCGCGGTGCTGTTCGGCGCCGGGTGGCGCTACTTGGCGCCGAGTCCGGCGTCCGCCACGGGGCCCTGGCCCTTGGCCGCGAGCACCTTGTTGAGCAGGGTGAGGTCGTAGATGCCGTTCAGGTTGGCCCCCGCGCCAGCGGAACTTGATTTGGGCAGCTTGAGGAGCCCGGCGGTGACGGCGTGGTCGGCCTCGGCCTGGAGGGTGTTCGCCAGCGGGTCGTCGAGGAAGTCGATGTCGGCCCAGGCGGGGTCGAGGATGGCCGGCTCCAGCGCGTTGCCGGCCTCCTTCTTGATCGCCTCGTTGGCGTCGGCCTTGGCCTTGTCCGGGTTGGCCTTGATGAAGGCGTTGGTGTTCACCGAGCCGCGCAGCACGGCCTCCACCACGTCCGGGTGCTCCTTGAGGAACTTCTGCGAGACGATGATGTTGGTGATCACGAACTTCTTGTCCGGCCAGACGTCCTTCTCGTTGAGCAGGACCTTCGCGCCGAGGGTGACCAGCTTGGAGGCGGTGGGCTCGGGCACCCAGGCGCCGTCGATGGAGCCCTGCCGGTAGGCGTCGGGGGTGACCTTGTTGTCGGTGCGCACCACCGAGACGTCGCCGGCGCCGGACGCCGCGTCGACCTTGAAGCCCTTGCCCGCCAGGTAGTTGAGCAGCGCCACGTCCTGGGTGTTGCCCAGCTGCGGGGTGGCGATCTTCTTGCCCTTGAGGTCGTCCAGCGAGGAGATCTTGTCCGGGTTGACCACCAGCTTGACCCCGCCGGAGGCCGAGCCGCCGATGATCTTCAGGGACTGGCCGTCGGACTTGGTGTAGCCGTTGATCGCGGGGGAGGGGCCGATCCAGCCGATGTCGATGGAGCCGGCGTTCAGCGCCTCGATCTCGGACGGGCCCGCGTTGAAGACCTGGGTCTTGATCTGGGTGGCGCCCAACTCCTTCTGGAACAGCCCCTCCTGGAGGCCGACCAGGGCGGTGCCGTGGGTCAGGTTCGCGAAGTAGCCGATCTTCACGGTGTCCGCGGACAGCTTCGCGCCGGAGGCGCCGGCCGAACTGGCGGTGGAGTCGGCGCCCGCCTTCTTGTCGTCCGCCTTGGAGCCGTAGCTGCACGCCGACAGCAGGGTCACGGCGGTCAGGCCGGCCACGGCGGCCACCGCGGAGCGTCTGATCCGGCCGGCGTTGGGGCGGGCATGGGTATGCGAGGGGGCCAGGTTCGGTGCCATGGTGAAGTCCTGTTCATCGACGGACCGTCGGGAGGCGGTCTCGGGGACGTGGCGGTCGCCCGTCGGGGCGGCCGGGGGTCGCAACTCAGCGCTGTCGGCCCGCACATCGGGTCAGGCCGCCCTGGCCGCTGCCGAGGACGCCGCTGCCGATGCGGCCGCCTTCCTTGTCCATGTCCGAGAACGCCTCGCTGGGCATCAGACCCAGTCCTCCTCAGCGGGTTCGGTGGCGCGTACGGTCGCGAAGGCCTCGCCCGCCATGCCGGCGGTGAGGGTGGTGCCGTCGGCCGGGTCGATCAGCAGGAACGAGCCGGTGCGGCGGTTGTCGCAGTAGGCGTCGAGCGCCAGCGGCTCGGCGGTGCGCAGCACCACGTGGCCGAGGTCGTTGACGTTCAACCCCTCGGCGCCGGAGCGCTGTTCGAGGGTGTCGATGTCGATGCGGTAGGTGATGTCCTTGACCAGCGCGCGCACGGTGCGGGTGGTGTGCTTGAGCAGGACCTTGTCCCCGGCGCGCAGCGGGCGCTCGTTGAGGTGGCTGACGGTGGCCTCGATGTCCCTGGTGGGCGCGGGGATCACGCCGGCCGCGATCAGGTCGCCGCGGGAGACGTCGAGGTCGTCGGCGAGCCGGACGGTGATCGACTGGGGCGCCCAGGCGAGGTCCGTCTCGCGGCCGAGCGCGTCGATCCCGGCGACGGTGGTGGTGTGGCCCGAGGGCAGCACCGTCACCGGGTCGCCGACCCGCAGCACGCCGGAGGCCAACTGCCCGGCGTAGCCGCGGTAGTCGGGGTGCTCCTCGCTCTGCGGGCGGATCACGTACTGGACGGGGAAGCGGGCCGGAGCGGCGTCCGGGTCGCTGCCGACCGGGACGGTCTCCAGGTGCTCCAGCAGGGTCGGGCCGCCGTACCAGTCCATGTGCGCGGACGGCTCGACGACGTTGTCCCCGGCGAGGGCCGAGATCGGCACGGCCACCACGTCGCCCACGCCGAGCGAGGCGGCGTAGGCGGTGAACTCCTCGGCGATGGCGGCGAAGACGGGCTCGGCGTAGTCGACCAGGTCCATCTTGTTGACGGCCAGCACCACGTGCGGCACCCGCAGCAGCGCGGCGACGGCGGCGTGCCGGCGGGTCTGCTCGACGACGCCGTTGCGGGCGTCGACCAGCACCACGGCCAGTTCGGCGGTGGAGGCGCCGGTCACCATGTTGCGGGTGTACTGCACGTGCCCGGGGGTGTCGGCGAGGATGAACCGCCGCCGGGGGGTGGCGAAGTAGCGGTAGGCCACGTCGATGGTGATGCCCTGCTCGCGCTCGGCGCGCAGGCCGTCGGTGAGCAGCGCGAGGTCGGGCGCGTCCTGGCCGCGGTTCAGGGAGGCGCGTTCGACGGCCTCCAGCTGGTCGGCGAGCACGGACTTGGAGTCGTGCAGCAGGCGGCCGACCAGGGTGGACTTGCCGTCGTCGACGGATCCGGCGGTGGCGAAGCGCAGCAGCGACGTGGCGGTGGCTTCCTGGGTGGTGCTGGTCATCGTTAGAAGTACCCCTCGCGCTTGCGGTCTTCCATCGCGGCCTCGGACAGCTTGTCGTCGGCCCGCGTCGCGCCGCGCTCGGTGAGGCGGCTGGCGGCGATCTCGGCGATCACGGCCTGGATGTCGGTGGCGTCCGAGTCGACGGCGCCGGTGCAGGACATGTCGCCGACGGTGCGGTAGCGGATCAGCCGCCGCTGGACGGGCTCGTTCTCCTTGGGGCCGCCCCACGCGCCGGCGGTCAGCCACATGCCGGCGCGGGCGAAGACGTCCCGCTCGTGGGCGTAGTAGATCTCCGGGAGGTCGATGCCCTCGCGCTCGATGTACTGCCAGACGTCCAGCTCGGTCCAGTTGGACAGCGGGAAGACGCGCACGTGCTCGCCGACGGCGTGCCGGCCGTTGTACAGCGACCACAGCTCGGGGCGCTGGCGGCGAGGGTCCCAGGCGCCGAACTCGTCGCGCAGGGAGAACACGCGCTCCTTGGCGCGGGCCTTCTCCTCGTCGCGGCGCCCGCCGCCGAACACCGCGTCGAAGCGGTTCGTCTCGATGGCGTCGAGCAGCGGGACGGTCTGCAGCGGGTTGCGGGTGCCGTCCGGGCGCTCGCGCAGCCGGCCGTCGTCGATGAAGTCCTGGACGTGGGCGACGTGCAGGCGCAGGCCGTACTCGGCCACGACGCGGTCGCGGTAGGCGATCACCTCGGGGAAGTTGTGCCCGGTGTCGACGTGCAGCAGCGAGAACGGCACGGCGGCCGGGTGGAAGGCCTTGAGCGCCAGGTGCAGCATGACGATGGAGTCCTTGCCGCCCGAGAACAGGATCACCGGGCGCTCGAACTCCCCCGCGACCTCGCGGAAGACGTGCACCGACTCGGCCTCCAGCGCGTCCAGGTGGGACAGCGCGAAGGGGGCGTCTTCGTGGGTGCGGACCGGGCCGTCGGTCGCGGTGGTCATGCGAGACCCCTCTCGGTCAGGAAGGCGTGCAGCTCGGCGGCGGACTCGGCGACCGCGCGGCCCTGCGTCTGGATCCGCAGCTCCGGCTTCTGCGGCGCCTCGTACGGGTCGTCCACGCCGGTGAGGCCGGCCAGCTCGCCGGCGGCCTGCTTGGCGTAAAGGCCCTTGACGTCGCGTTCGGCGCACAGCTCGACCGGGGTGGCGACGTGGACCTCCAGGAACTCGGTGCCGGCCGCCGCGTGCCGCTCGCGCACCGCGGCGCGCGAGTCGGCGAACGGGGCGATCACCGGGGCGAGCACCTTGACGCCGTGGGCGGCGAGCTTCTCGGCGACGAAGCCGATCCGGGTCACGTTGGTGTGCCGGTCCTCGCGGGTGAAGCCGAGGCCCTTGGAGAGGAACTCGCGGATCTCGTCGCCGTCCAGGACCTCGACCCGGTGGCCCTCGGCGCGCAGCCGTCCGGCCAGCGCGAAGGCGAGCGTGGTCTTGCCCGCGCTCGGCAGCCCGGTCAGCCACACGGTGGCGCCGCGCTCGCAGGGGGCGGCCGCGGGGGCCGCCTCCGCGGCTCCGTCGGCGGCCCGGGTGTGAGCTGTCACAGTCTCAAGTCCTTCGTCGGTAGTGGGGGGTGGGTCAGAGGTGGATGCCGCACTCGGTCTTGCCGGAGCCGGACCAGCGCCCGGCCCGGGCGTCCTCGCCCTCGGCGGGCTTGCGCGTGCAGGACCGCGGCGAGCAGCCGATCGAGGTGTAGCCCTCCCACAGCAGCGGGTTGAGCAGCACCCCGTGGGCGGCGACGTAGGCGTCCACGTCCTCCTGCGTCCACCGGGCGATCGGGGCGATCTTGACCTTGCGGCGCCGGGCGTCCCAGGACACCACCGGGGTGTCCGCCCGGCTCGGGGACTCGTCGCGGCGCAGCCCCGTCGCCCAGGCGTCGTAGCCGCCGAGGCCGCGGTTCAGCGGCTCGACCTTGCGCAGCGAGCAGCACAGGTCCGGGTCGCGGTCGTGCAGGTGCGGCCCGTGCTCGGCGTCCTGCTCGGCCACGGTGCGCAGCGGCCTGAGGGTGATGACGTTGACCGGCATGGTCGCGGCCACCGCGTCCCGGGTGCCGATGGTCTCCGGGAAGTGGTAGCCGGTGTCCAGGAACACCACGTCCACGCCGGGGAACACCGAGGAGGCGAGGTGGGCGACGACCGCGTCCTCCATCGAGGAGGTGACGCAGAAGCGGCGGCCGAAGGTGTCGGCGGCCCAGGCCAGGATCTCCTGGGGCGTCGCCTCCTCCAGCTCGCGGCCGGCCCGGACGGCTATCTCCTCGTAGTCAGTCGCCGCGCTGGTCACTGGACGAACCCCCGTCGGTCGCAGTCGAGTTGGGCGCAGTCATGATGGCCGCGTTCGAGGAGGTCGCGGTCGGGGCCGAGGCGGTCGGGGACAGCAGGCCGAGGAACTTCAGCTGGAAGGCGCGGCGGCACCCGTGGCACTCCCAGGCGCCGTGCCCGACCTCGGAGGGGCGCAGGTCCTCGTCCCCGCAGTACGGGCAGAAGAACGGTGCGGCACGCTCGCTCACGACAGCTGCTCCTCGCCGGCCCGGGCCGCCCACTGGGCGAAGCGCTCGCCCTCGGTGCGGTCGGCCTGGTAGCGGGTCAGGACGCGCTCGACGTAGTCGGGCAGGTCGTCCTTGGTGACCTTGAGGCCGCGGACCTTGCGGCCGAACCCGGCCTCCAGGCCGAGCGCGCCGCCCAGGTGCACCTGGTAGCCCTCGACCTGCTCGCCGTTGCCGTCCGGGACGAGCTGGCCCTTGAGGCCGATGTCGGCGACCTGGATGCGGGCGCAGGCGTTCGGGCAGCCGTTGATGTTGATGGTCAGCGGCTCGGCGAAGTCCGGCAGGCGCTTCTCCAGCTCGTCGATGAGCGTGCGGCCGCGCTCCTTGGTCTCGACGATGGCGAGCTTGCAGTACTCGATGCCGGTGCAGGCCATGGTGCCGCGGCGGAACGGCGACGGGGTGACCCGCAGGTCCAGCGCTTCCAGGCCGGCCACCACCGAGTCGACCTGGTCCTCGGCGATGTCGAGGACCAGCATCTTCTGTTCGGCGGTGGTGCGCAGCCGGTCGCTGCCGTGCGCGGCGGCGAGGTCGGCGATCTGGCCGAGCAGCCGGCCGTCGACCCGGCCGACGCGCGGCGCGAAGCCGATGTAGTACTGGCCGTCCTTCTGCCGGTGGACGCCGACGTGGTCGCGCCAGCGGCCGCTGGGCTCCTGCGGGGCGGGGCCGTCGACCAGCCGGTACGTGAGGTACTCGTCCTCCAGCACCTGGCGGAACTTCTCCACGCCCCAGTCGGCGACCAGGAACTTCAGCCGGGCGCGGTTGCGCAGCCGGCGGTAGCCGTAGTCGCGGAAGATGCCGATGACGCCGCCGTAGACGTCGGCGACCTCGTCCAGCGGGACCCAGGCGCCCAGGCGCACGCCCAGCTTGGGGTTGGTGGACAGCCCGCCGCCGACCCACAGGTCGAAGCCGGGGCCGTGCTCGGGGTGGACCACGCCGACGAAGGCGACGTCGTTGATCTCGTGCGCGACGTCCAGCAGCGGGGAGCCGGAGACGGCGGACTTGAACTTGCGCGGCAGGTTGGAGAAGTCCTTGTTGCCGATGAAGCGCCGCTGGATCTCCTCGATGGCGGGGGTGCCGTCGATGATTTCGTCCTCGGCGATGCCGGCCACCGGGGAGCCGAGGATGACGCGCGGGGTGTCGCCGCAGGCCTCGGTGGTGGACAGGCCGACGGCCTCCAGCTTCTGCCAGATCGCCGGGACGTCCTCGATCCGGATCCAGTGGTACTGGACGTTCTGGCGGTCGGTCAGGTCGGCGGTGTTGCGGGCGTACTGCTCGGAGACCTCGGCGATCGCCTTCAGCTGGGCGACGGTCAGCCGGCCGCCGTCGACCCGCACGCGCAGCATGAAGTACTCGGCGTCGAGCTCGTGCGGCTCCAGGATCGCGGTCTTGCCGCCGTCGATGCCCTCCTTGCGCTGGGTGTACAGGCCCCACCAGCGCATCCGGCCGCGCAGGTCGGCGGGGTCGATCGAGTCGAAGCCCCGGTGCGCGTAGATCGTCTCAATACGTGTCCGTACGTTGAGACCGTCGTCGTCCTTCTTGAACTGCTCGTTGGCGTTCAGGGGGGTGAAGTGGCCCATGCCCCACTGGCCCTCGCCGCGGTGACGGGTCACCTTGCGAGGCGCGGCGGGGCGTCGCGCGGCGGCGCGGTCGGCCGTGGGCTCGGCGGTCTCGGGGGTGGTGGCCATGATGAAGTCCTTCGGGGCAGATGGCTCTGACGCCGGGTGGGTCGCTGGGGGTGCGCGGCGGTGCGGTGCTGCTGTGACCTGCGGGTATTCCCAGGGCCGGGGAGAGCAGTGACCGTGGCCGGCCGGGCGCCCGCGCGTCCGCTCCAGCGGGGACTGCGAGGTGGGTGGCGCCCGGGTGCGGTGATGCGGCGGGGTGGGCTCAGATCGCCGGACAGATGGCGCTGGACACGCGAAGGAGATCGACGTGGAGTCGACCAACTAGGGTGGTTCCGGCGCTCGGCATGGCAAGAGATTGGCACGGCGCGGGACTTGCGGTCCACTAACATCCGGATGGTGGACGCTGATGTTTCGTTATGTGAGACAGCCGGGGATTCCCGCCGCTCCCCGCCCCGGCGCCCGTCCACGCGCCCGTACCCCGGGGGAGATCAACCGCGCGGCCCCGGCCCGATACCGTTAGACCCGTGCAAGCAGCAGGCGAGACGAGCAGACCGAACCCCGAACGGCCCTCCCGGCGCCGGGGCAAGGGCTCCCGACGCGCGGCCAAACAGGCCGCCTGGCGCCGTACGGCGTGGGAGCTGGTCAAGGACACCACCAACACCTGCGTCGAGTACCGGGTCACCGGACTCGCCGCGGAGGCGGCCTTCTTCACCCTGCTGTCGATCCCGCCGCTGCTCCTCGGCCTGGCCGGCACCCTCGGCTACCTCGACGAGTTCCTCGGGGCCGGCACCATCGACCGGCTCAAGCACGACATCGTCTCGGCCTCCGGGACGGTCCTGTCGGACTCGTCCGTCAAAGAGGTCGTGGTGCCGCTGCTGGACCAGGTCTTCGCCCACTCCCGGCCCGACCTCGTCTCGATCGGCTTCCTGCTGTCGCTGTGGTCCGGCTCCAGAGCGCTCTACATCTTCATCGACACCATCACCGTCATGTACGGGCTCGACGGCAAGCGGGGCATCGTCAAGACCCGGCTGATGTCCCTCGGCCTCTACTTCGGCGCCCTCGTCATCAGCTCCCTGGTGCTGCCGCTGCTGATGGCCGGACCCGGACTCATCGAGAACGCCGTGCCCGGCGTCGCCGGACTGGTCGGCGCCGCCTACTGGCCGGTCGCCATCGTGCTGCTGATCGTCTCCCTCACCACCCTCTACCACCTGGCCGTCCCCGTCTCCACCCCCTGGCGCGAGGACGTCCCCGGCGCCCTGGTCGCCCTGGTGGTGCTGGTCGTCTGCAGCGTCGCCCTGCGGATCTACCTGGTCAGCTCGGTCGAGGTCCCCTCGGTGTACGGCTCGCTGGCCGCGCCGGTGGCCGTACTGCTGTGGATCTTCGTGGTCGCCCTGGCCGTCCTCATCGGCGCCGCCATGAACGCCGCCATAGACCGCCGCTGGCCCACCCTGGAGACCGCCGACGCCCGCGCCGAGAACGAGCGCGCCCAGGAGGAGGCCGCCGCCGCCGTGGTCCGCGAGGTCGCCGCCAGGCGCGCCGCCGAACGGGCCCGGCGCGCCCGCGAACTCGGCCTCGCCGAAGGCGCCGAGGAGGAGTGGGGCGAGGAGGACGGCGACGACGTCGACGTCCCCTCCGAGTACCCGGAACGCTGGGCCGACGTCCTGGCCGCCGACAACGTCCGCGGCCGCCTCACCGCCCGCGGCGGGCCCCACCACCGGCCCGGGCCGCCCCCGCCGGACAGCGACCGGCCGGCCGGGCCGCCGCCGGAGCGGCGGGCGCCCGACTACCCGCCCCGGCCGCCGTGGGAGCAGCAGTAGCGCCCGGGGCTCCGGGCGCGACGGCGGACGCACACGGCCTCCCCCGCCTCCCGCGGGGGAGGCCCTGTGCGGCGGTTCGGCTCCCGACGCCGGC
>NZ_JBHXTQ010000143.1:0-8504 GCF_042677305.1 Kitasatospora sp. NPDC127121
GGTTCGGGCGGGGGGGGGCTCTTGGGGGCCGGGGTGCGGGGGGGTGTCAGCGGGCTGTGGGTTTAGTCGCGTGGGGGGGCTAAAACCCCCACGGGCGGGGGGGGGGCCCAGGTTTCGGCGCCCCGGCCCCTGCGTCGTTCCCCCGCGAATCGCTCACATGAGCGGGGCTATCCAACGTCATGTGATGTGTGCCATGGTACATGTCACACTCCCCACCGTGTGCACGACGGAGCCGCCCACGAGGCGCCGTCGCCAACGGTCCTCACCACCCCACCGGCCGCACCCCCAATGCGACCGACGACGGCCCGGAGGCCCCCACGTGAGTTCCGCGCGTCTGCTGCGACTCCCGCAGCTGGCAAGGCTGTTAGTACTCGCCCTGACCATGTTCCTGACGATCGGCCTGTTCGCCCCACAGAGCAAGGCCGCCCCCGCCGCCGCCCCCGGCGGCGCGGCCGCCCCCACCACCCCCGCCGGACCGGCGCCGCAGCCCGCCGTCGGCGCCCCCGAACGCGGCCACACCGACCGGCAGTTCGCCTCTGCCGACCAGCGGGCCCCGCTCCCGCTCGACACCCGGCCGGCCGAGGCCCGGCCGACCGCCAAGGCCTTCTCCCTCGGCGCGGCGGCCGCCCAGCCCTGCAACGTCGGCGACTTCACCGGCCGGACGGGCGGCGACCTGGTCCAGCACATCAAGGCCGCCGACATCCAGTGCATCAACGGGCTCTTCCAGCTCACCGGCGCGGACGCGAGGGGCGCGTTCCGTGAGGAGCAGATGACCACCGTGGCGTACGCGCTGCGCGACGCGGCCGGCAGCTACCCGGGCGACAACTCGACCTCCGTCGAGCAACTGGTGCTGTACCTGCGCGCCGGGTACTTCGCGCAGTGGTACCACAAGGACGACGTCGGTACCTACGGCACCGCCCTCCAGGCGGCGATCCGTTCCGGGCTGGACGCCTTCTTCGGCGGCGCGCACGTGCGGGACGTCGCCGCGGGCAACGCACCCATCCTGGGCGAGGCCGTCACCCTGATCGACAGCGCGCAGGAGAACATCCGCTACCTCCCGGTGGTCAAGCAGCTGCTGAACGACTACAACAGCGCCACCTGGAACCCGGCCGGCATGGCCTGGGCGGTGAACCCGGTCTTCACGGTGCTGTTCCGCGGCCACCAGGTGACCGGCTTCGACGCGGCGGTCGAGGCCGACCCGAGCGTGCTGGACGCGCTGTCCGGCTTCGCGACCCGCAACAACGACCAGCTCGGTGGCGACTTCGGCGTGCTGGTCTACAACGCGGCCAAGGAGCTGACCCGCTTCCTGAAGGACACGGCGCTCCAGCCCAAGGTCCGTCCGCTCGCCAAGTCGCTGGTCGCGCAGTCCGCGCCGAACGGTCGCACCGTCTACCAGTGGGCCGCGGTCGCGGACGGGGTCGGCTACTACGACGCCGCCAACTGCGCCTACTACGGCACCTGCAACGCCTCCGACCAGCTCAAGGCGGGCGTGCTGACGGTCAACTACACCTGCAGCCCGAGCATCAAGCTGATCGCCCAGGCGCTGGACAACACCCAGCTGGGCACCGCCTGCACCAGCCTCACCGGCCAGGACGCGTACTTCCACTCGGTGGTGCGCGACAACGGCCCGGTCAAGGACGACAGCAACACCACGATCGAGGTGGTGGTCTTCCACTCCTCCCTGGACTACCAGGTGCTGGCCGCGGCCATCTACGGCATCGACACCAACAACGGCGGCATGTACCTGGAGGGCGACCCGGCCAAGGCCGGCAACCAGCCGCGCTTCCTCTGCTACGAGGCCGAGTGGGCCCGCCCGTCGTTCGAGATCTGGAACCTCAACCACGAGTACACCCACTACCTCGACGGCCGGTTCGACATGTACGGCGACTTCAACGCCGGCATGACCACCCCGACCGTCTGGTGGGTCGAGGGCTTCGCCGAGTACATCTCGTACTCGTACCGCAAGGTGACCAACGACGCCGCCATCGCGGCGGCCGCCCGGCACACCTACAAGCTGAGCGACCTCTTCGACACCGCCTACGGTGACCAGGACCGGGTCTACCGCTGGGGCTACCTCGCCGTCCGCTACATGCTGGAGCAGCACCGCGGCGACCTGGACTCCGTCCTCGCCAAGTACCGGGCGGGCGACTGGGCCGGCGCCCGCACCCTGCTCAAGACCACCATCGGCACCCGCTACGACGCCGGCTTCGACAGCTGGCTGACGGCGTGCGCCAACGGCGCCTGCGCCACCGGGGGCGGCACGCCCACCCAGCCGCAGCTGCCGGAGTGCGCCGGCACCGACATCCGCAAGCTGGACGCCAACTGCGCCCGCAGCAACATCGCGGCGACCACCGGCAACTACGCGCACTTCTACCTCCTGGTGCCGGCCGGCACCAAGCAGGTGAAGGTCACCACGAGCGGCGGCACCGGCAACGGCGACCTCTACTACAACCCGGCCTCCTGGGCGTACACCGACGCCAGCACGGCGCACTCGTCGGGTCCGGACAACTCCGAGACCCTGACGATCACCAACCCGCCGGCCGGCTACGTCTACTTCAGCCTCTACGCCCAGCAGGGCTTCAGCGGGGTGAGCGTCACGAGCGAACTCTGACCGGACGCTCGTCGAGCGACCGAAAACGGACAGGTGACCGCCCCGGCGGAGCGCTTCGGCGCCCCGCCGGGGCGGGTCCGTGCCCGCTGGCGGCTACTCGCCGATCCGGACCAGCGCCAGGGTGATGTTGTCCGGCCCGCCGGCCGCGATCGCCGCTTTCCAGAGCTCGAACGCGGCCCTCCCGTCGGCGCGGTCGGAGCCGTCGTGCGGCCGGGCGAGCAATTCGGCCAGCTCCTCCTCCGGCACCGGGTCGGTCAGGCCGTCGCTGCACACCAGGTAGCGGTCGCCGGCGGCCAGCGGTGCGGCGCGCACGTGCGGCTCGACGAAGGTCAGTCCGAGCGAGCCGCCCAGGGTCTGGGTGACCACCGAGGTGGTGCGCCGGCCGGGCGGCAGTGGCGGGCTGTCGTCCACGCTCACCCGGTGCAGCCCGTCCGGGGCGACCTGGTAGACCCGGCTGTCGCCCACGTTGAAGGCCACCGCCCGGCCGGGCAGCAGCACCAGGCCGGCCACCGTGGTGCCCATCGCGGCCAGCTCGGGTTCGCCGGCGGCGGCCGCGTACACCGCCCGGTTGCAGTCCTGGAGTTCCTCCCGGACGGCCTCCTCGCTGTCCAGTCCGGCGCCGTCGGCGGCCAGTCGGCGGGCCACCAGGGCGCTGGCGACCTCGCCGCCGGGGTGGCCGCCCAGGCCGTCCGCCACGGCGACCACGCAGGGCGGGCCGAGCGGGAACAGCAGGGTCTGCGGGTTGCCGGTCACGGTGGCGCAGAGTGTCCACGGCCCGACCGTGAGGCTGTCCTCGTTGTGCTGCCGCACCAGGCCCTCGTGGCTCAGCGCGCTCACCGCGATGTACGTCGCCATCGGTTCGCCGCCCTTCCGGAGCTCCTCCCTCAAGTGTGGGCGGGAATAACGATCCGCACCTGGGTGCTAAGGTGGTTGAAAGTTTAACGATCCGCCCCGAGAACCCCGTGCGCCCCGAGCGCCCGGGCGAGGGGCCGACCTGGAGTGTGGTGAGCAGCATGCAGTTCGGAATCTTCACCGTCGGCGACGTCACCCCCGACCCGACCACCGGCCGCACCCCGAGCGAGCACGAGCGGATCAAGGCCATGGTGGCCATCGCGCGCAAGGCAGAGGAGGTCGGCCTCGACGTCTTCGCGACCGGCGAGCACCACAACCCGCCGTTCGTCCCGTCCTCGCCGACGACCATGCTCGGCTACATCGCCGCGCAGACCGACCGCATCATCCTCTCCACCTCGACCACGCTGATCACCACCAACGACCCGGTGAAGATCGCCGAGGACTTCGCGATGCTCCAGCACCTCGCCGACGGCCGGGTGGACCTCATGATGGGCCGCGGCAACACCGGCCCGGTCTACCCGTGGTTCGGCAAGGACATCCGCCAGGGCATCCCGCTCGCGATCGAGAACTACGCGCTGCTGCACCAGCTCTGGCGCGAGGAGGTGGTGGACTGGCAGGGCCGCTTCCGCACCCCGCTGCAGTCCTTCACCTCCACCCCGCGCCCGCTGGACGGCGTCGCGCCGTTCGTCTGGCACGGCTCGATCCGCAGCCCGGAGATCGCTGAGCAGGCCGCCTACTACGGGGACGGCTTCTTCGCGAACAACATCTTCTGGCCCAAGGAGCACTTCCAGAAGCTGATCGAGCTCTACCGCGAGCGCTACGCCCACTACGGCCACGGCACGCCCGAGCAGGCGTACGTCGGCCTCGGCGGGCAGGTGTTCATGCGGCGCAACTCGCAGGACGCGGTGCGGGAGTTCCGCCCGTACTTCGACAACGCGCCGGTGTACGGGCACGGGCCCTCGCTGGAGGAGTTCACCGAGCAGACCCCGCTGACCGTGGGCAGCCCGCAGGAGGTCATCGAGAAGACGCTGGCCTTCCGCGAGTCCTTCGGCGACTACCAGCGCCAGCTGTTCCTGATGGACCACGCCGGCCTGCCGCTGAAGACCGTGCTGGAGCAGCTGGACCTGCTCGGCGAGGAGGTCGTGCCGGTGCTGCGCGAGGAGTTCGCCAGGAACCGCCCGGCCGCGGTGCCGGACGGGCCGACGCACGCCGCGCGGGTCGCGGCCCGCAACGAGGAGTCCGTCGACGGGGAGACCATGGAGGTGGCCAAGTGACCGCGTACCGGCTGGTGGTGGTGAGCGCCGGGCTGAGCAAGCCGTCCTCGACCCGGCTGCTGGCCGACCGCCTCTCCGATTCGACAGTCCGTCAACTGTCCGGTGGCGGGCGGCAGGTGGACGTCACGGTGGTCGAACTGCGTGACCTGGCCACGGAGATCGCCCACCACTTCGTCACCGGCTTCCCCGGCGCGGCGCTGCGCGGGGCGATCGACGCGGTCACCGGGGCGGACGCGGTGATCGCGGTGACGCCGATCTTCACCGCCTCCTACAGCGGCCTGTTCAAGTCGTTCTTCGACCTGGTCGACCACGACGCGCTCACCGGCAAGCCGGTGCTGATCGCCGCTACCGGCGGCACGCCCCGGCACTCGCTCGCCCTGGAGCACGCCGTCCGGCCACTGTTCAGCTACCTGCGTGCGGTGGTGGTGCCGACCGCCGTCTACGCGGCCACCGACGACTGGGGCGCGGCGGGGGACGGGCTCACCGACGGCCTCCCGGGCCGGATCGACCGCGCGGCGGGCGAACTGGCGGCCCTGCTGGCCGGCCGCGGCCCGGCGGCGCCGGCGCTGCCCGAACAGGTGGTGCCGTTCGCCGAGCAACTGGCGGCCCTGCGCGGCTGACAGCCGGGGTGGAAGGGGCGGGCGCGTGACGGCGCGTCCGCCCCTTCCGCGTGCCCACCGGCCGCGGGCGCCCCCGAACGGCCTCGACGGACGGCGCGTCCGGGAGGGCCGTTCGGGGGAGTGCCGCCCGCGCCGAATGGTCCGCTATGGGGTGTAATCGTACGCATGATCAGATGTCCGCTGGTCCGTCACGCCGTCGGCCCGCCCGGTCGGCGGCAGCCGCGGCACGCTGACCACCGGCCATGAGCGGGACGCCGCCCGGCCTCCCGCGCCACCGTGGAGGAACCCTCGCCATGCAGGCCGAACCGCAAGCCGTGCTCTCCCCGCTGACCAGCGCGGCGGTCTTCCTGGTCCTCACCGTCGAGCCCGGCGGCGAGGACGCCGTCCGCGACCTGCTGCCCGACCTCGCCGGGCTGCGCCGCGCGGTCGGCTTCCGGGCCCCCGAGGGCGGCCTCACCTGCGTCACCGGCATCGGCTCGGACGCTTGGGACCGCCTCTTCGACGGCCCCAGGCCGGCCGGCCTGCACCCCTTCCGGGAGGTGGCCGGCACCCGCCACCGGGCCCCGGCCACCCCCGGCGACCTGCTGCTGCACCTGCGGGCCGCCCGGATGGACCTCTGCTTCGAGCTGGCCGGCCAGCTCACCGGCCGGCTGGCCGGGGCGGCCACCGTGGTGGACTCCGTCCAGGGCTTCAAGTACTTCGACGACCGGGACCTGCTCGGCTTCGTCGACGGCACCGAGAACCCCGAGGGCCGGGCCGCCGAGACCGCCGCCGTGGTCGGCGCCGAGGACCAGGCCTTCACCGGCGGCAGCTACGTCATCGTCCAGAAGTACCTGCACGACCTGGACGCGTGGAACGCGCTGAGCGTCGAGGACCAGGAACGGGCGGTCGGCCGCACCAAGCTCACCGACATCGAGTTCGACGACGACGCCAAACCGGCCGACTCGCACGTCGCGCTCAGCACCGTGACCGGGCCTGGCGGCGAGCAGCGGCAGATCGTCCGCTACAACATGGCCTTCGGCTCGTTCGACCGCGGCGGCGAGTTCGGCACCTACTTCATCGGCTACGCCCGCGATCCCGAGGTGACCGAGGAGATGCTGCGCAACATGTTCGTGGGCCGCCCGCCCGGTACCACCGACCGGCTGCTCGACTTCTCCACGGCCGTCACCGGCTCGCTGTTCTTCGTCCCGACCGCCGACTTCCTCGACGCCCCGCCGCCCGCGCCGTCGGCGCCCCCGGTGCGGTCGGCGCCGCCCGCTCCGCCCGCGCCGAGTGCTCCCTCCGCGACCGGCTCGCTCGGCATCGGCAGCCTGCGCGGCACGCCCTGAACCGGACCTCCTGACAAGGACCCGCACCATGAACAACCTGCACCGCGACCTCGCCCCCGTCTCCGCCGCAGCCTGGGCGGAGATCGAGGAGGAGGCCCGCCAGACCTTCAAGCTCCACATCGCCGGCCGCCGTGTGGTCGACCTGAACGGCCCCGACGGCTCCACCCTCGCCGCCGTCGGCACCGGCCACCTGACCGGCATCGAACCGCCCGCCGACGGCGTCCAGGCCCACGCCCGCGCCGCCCAGCCGGTGGTCGAGCTGCGCGTCCCCTTCACCGTCCGCCGCGAGGCCGTCGACGACGTCGAGCGCGGCTCCCGCGACTCCGACTGGCAGCCGGTGAAGGACGCCGCCCGCACCATCGCCCTCGCCGAGGACCGCGCCGTCTTCGAGGGCTACCGCGCCGCCGCCATCGAGGGCATCCGGGCCGGCTCCACCAACCCGCCGGTCCGGCTCCCCGAGGACGTCCGCGAGTACCCCGAGGCCGTCAGCCGCGCCCTCACCGCGCTGCGCCTGGCCGGCGTCGGCGGCCCCTACTCGCTCCTGCTCGGCGCGGACACCTTCACCGCCGTCAACGAGACCAGCGACCACGGCTACCCCGTCCACAACCACCTCGCCCGCCTCCTCGACGGGGACATCATCTGGGCCCCCGCCATCGAGGGCGCCCTCCTCCTCTCCACCCGGGGCGGCGACTTCGAGCTCTTCCTCGGCCAGGACGTCTCCGTCGGCTACCTCTCCCACGACGCCGACACCGTGCGGCTCTACCTCCAGGAGTCCCTCACCTTCCGCGTCTACACGGGGGAGGCCGCCGTGGTGCTGGCCGCCTGAGGGCGCTGAGGGCGCCCTGAGGCCCAGCGCACACCGGGAAGGGTACTGAGTTCCTTTACCAGGGGTACTGAGTGCCGTATCCTCTACGTGGAGCCTCCGACACCAGTCGAAGAGCGCCGACACGGTATGCCGGTCCAGGTGGCGCTCACGGCGCGCAGGGCGCGGCCGGGCCGGGATTGGCACTCAGTACCCTCGGCATGACGTGAGGCCATCGACCAGTGCGACCGTGACAGGAGAACCACTCATGAGCTTGAGGATCGTCGTCTGTGTGAAGTACGTGCCGGACGCGACGGGTGACCGTCGGTTCGCGGACGATCACACCACCGACCGGGAGGGTGTGGACGGCCTCCTGTCGGAGCTCGACGAGTACGGCGTGGAGCAGGCGCTGCGGATCGCGGCGGCGAACGAGGGCGCCGAGGTGACGGTGCTGACGGTCGGGCCGGACGACGCGAAGGACGCGCTGCGCAAGGCGCTGTCGATGGGTGCGGACAAGGCCGTGCACGTGAATGACGAGGACATCCACGGGTCGGATGTGATCGGGACGTCGGCGGTGCTGGCGAAGGCGCTGGAGAAGACCGGGTTCGACCTGGTGATCGGCGGGATGGCGTCGACGGACGGTTCGATGGGCGTGCTGCCGGCGCTGCTGGCGGAGCGGCTGGGCGTGGCGCAGGTGACGCTGCTGTCCGAGGTGTCGGTCGAGGGCGGTGTGGTGCGGGGCCGTCGTGACGGTGACGCGGCGACCGAGCTGGTCGAGGCGGCGCTGCCGGCGGTGGTGTCGGTGACGGACCAGTCGGGTGAGGCCCGGTACCCGTCGTTCAAGGGGATCATGGCGGCGAAGAAGAAGCCGGTCCAGTCGCTGGACCTGGACGATCTGGGCATCGAGGCCGACGAGGTCGGGCTGGCGGGTGCGTGGACGGCGGTGGAGTCGGTGGCGGCGCGTCCGGCGCGGACCGCGGGCACGGTCGTCAAGGACGAGGGCGAGGGCGGCAAGCA
>NZ_JBHXTQ010000144.1:0-7431 GCF_042677305.1 Kitasatospora sp. NPDC127121
GGCGGTGACCGTACTGGTCACCGCCCCGCCGCCGGAACTACCGGAACTGCCGGGACTACCTGAACTGCCGGAGGATCAGACCGCCGGGGCCGGGTAGGTCGGGAACTCGACGCCCGAGACGTACTGGACGACCCGGATGACCTGGCAGGAGTAGCCGAACTCGTTGTCGTACCACAGGTAGAGGATCGCGTTGTCGCCCTCGACCTTGGTGGCGCCGGCGTCGACGATCGAGGCGTGGCGCGAGCCGATGAAGTCGCTGGAGACCGCGTCGGGGGAGTCGGTGAAGTCGATCTGACGCTTCAGCGGCGAGGTCAGCGAGACGTTGCGCAGGTAGTCGAGGACCTCCTCGCGGTTGGTCTCGCGGGCCAGCTGCAGGTTGAGGATGGCGATCGAGACGTCCGGCACG
Organism: Kitasatospora sp. NPDC127121; assembly: GCF_042677305.1. Taxonomy (NCBI): domain Bacteria; kingdom Bacillati; phylum Actinomycetota; class Actinomycetes; order Kitasatosporales; family Streptomycetaceae; genus Kitasatospora; species Kitasatospora sp. NPDC127121. The sequence continues at coordinate 407 of NZ_JBHXTQ010000144.1, forward strand.
GGGACGCGGATCGAGCTGCCGGTGATCTTCGCCTGGAGGTCCGGCAGGGCCTTGGCGACGGCCGAGGCGGCGCCGGTCTCGGTGATCACCATGTTGAGCGGTGCCGAGCGGCCGCGACGGTCGGCCTTGTGGTAGTTGTCCAGCAGGTTCTGGTCGTTGGTGAACGAGTGGACGGTCTCCACGTGCCCGCGCAGCACGCCGTACTCGTCGTCCATCGCCTTCAGCGGCGGGACGATGGCGTTGGTGGTGCAGGAGGCGCAGGACAGGATCTGCTCGTCGGGCTTGATCGTGTCGTGGTTGACGCCGTGGACGATGTTCGGGACGTCGCCCTTGCCCGGCGCGGTCAGCACGACCTTGGCGATACCGGGGCGCAGGTGCTTGGACAGGCCCTCCCGGTCGCGCCAGCGGCCGGTGTTGTCGATCAGGATGGCGTCCTTGATCCCGTACTCCGTGTAGTCGACCTTGGTCGGGTCGTCGGAGTAGATCACGGTGATCTCGTTGCCGTTGGCGATGATCTTGTTGTTCGCCTCGTCGACGGTGATCGTGCCCTGGAACTGGCCGTGGATGGAGTCCCGGCGCAGCAGCGAGGCGCGCTTGACCAGGTCGTCGCCGCCGCTGTCGCGCACGACGATGGCCTTCAGGCGCAGGCCGTTGCCGGAGGCCTTCTCGATCAGCAGGCGGGCGACCAGGCGGCCGATCCGGCCGAAGCCGTAGAGGACGACGTCGCGGGCGTCGCGGCGCTCCAGCTTGTTCTCGCCGGTGGCGCCGGAGACGGCCTGGGCGGTGAACTCCTCGACCGACAGGCCGTGGTCGTCGGCCCGGTAGGTCGCGGCGAGCATGCCGATGTCGATCTGCGAGGGGCCGAGGTCCAGGGTGGTCAGCGCACTCAGGAAGGGCATCGTCTCGGTGACCGAGAGCTCGGCGCCGGCTATCTGGCGGGCGAAGCGGTGCGTCTTCAGGATGCTGACCACCGACTTGTTCACCAGGGACCTGCTGTGCAGCAGGACGGTCACGTCCCGCTCGCGGTGCAGTCGCCCGATGATCGGGATCATCGACTCCGCGATCTCCTCGCGGTTCTTCCAGTCCGTGAACACGTCGTCGTTGACAGTCACAAGTCCATCTTTCGAGCTGAGGGTGTTGCGCACATGGTAGCTTCGCCCGCCCCCGCCCCTTCCGCCGGTCCCTCTCCCCGCCCGCCCGACCGCGCCCCGCCCGCACCGCCCGGACCTGCGGCTTCGTCCCGGCCGGGGCCCACCGCCCCGCCGCCCACCCACCGCGAAGGTGATCACCGCCACCCCCGGGGCCGGTCGCGGAGGCCTCGCCCGTGGCGGATTTGCCGGGGGTGCGGGGTGGTGGGGTAATGGAAGCGACCCGTGCTTGAGCGTTCCGCGAACGACCCGGGAGCAGCCATGACAGACGGTCCCGAGCCCATCAGTGCCGAGGCCCTGCGCGCCGTGCAGGAGGAGTTGGCCGAGCTGCGCGCCGAGCGGGCGAAAGTGGTGGGGACGCTGCGCGGGGAGGACGTGGGCGACCGGGCGGACGCGGCGGACGAGTTGCAGCGGGCCGACGACGTCGCCCGGCTGGACGAGCGGATCGCCGAGTTGGAGGCCCGGGTCCGCGAGGGGGCCGCCGCCGGGCCGCCGTCCACGGAGGTGGTGGGGGTGGGCTCCACGGTCACCGTGCGGTTCGCGGACGGGGTGGAGGAGACCGTCGAGGTGGCGGAGCTCGCCGAGGTGCGGGAGGAGACCCTGGTGACCGCCGACAGCCCGCTCGGGCGGGCGCTGCTCGGGCGGCACGCCGGGGAGACCGTGAACTACGAGGCGCCGAACGGCGCGGCGAGCGCGGTCGTGCTGTCGGTCGGCGGACGGCGGGCTTCGTGAGCTCCCCCGACGACCCCCAGCAGGAGCCCGCCCGGGACGAGCCGGCCGTGGGCCCCGACCCCGTCGGGCCGCCGCAGTTCGCGCCGTACCACCACCCGGCCGCCGGCTGGGGTGCCGCGAAGAGCGTGACGCGCTTCCTGGTCAAGGAGGGCGCGTACGTGGACGGGCCCCGGGCGATCATGCGGATGAACCACGAGAGCGGCGGCTTCGACTGCCCCGGGTGCGCCTGGCCGGACGACACCAAGGGCCTGCACCTGGACATCTGCGAGAACGGCATCAAGCACGTCACCTGGGAGATGACCCGCAAGCGGGTCGGCCGCGACTTCTTCGCCGCCCACTCGGTGACCGAGCTGTCCGGGTGGAGCGACTTCGCGCTGGAGGACCAGGGCCGCCTCACCGGGCCGATGGTGTACGACGCCGGCTCGGACCATTACGTCCCGATCAGCTGGAAGGACGCCTTCGAGCTGGTCGGCCGCACCCTGCGCGAGCTGGACGACCCGAACCGGGCCGCCTTCTACACCTCCGGCCGGCTCGGCAACGAGGCCACCTTCCTCTACCAGCTGATGGCCCGCGAACTGGGCACCAACAACCTGCCGGACTGCTCCAACATGTGCCACGAGGCCAGCGGACGCGCGCTCCAGGCCTCGCTGGGCACCGGGAAGGGCACGGTCGACCTCAAGGACTGGGAGGTCACCGACGCGCTGTTCATCATGGGCGTCAACGCCGCCTCCAACGCGCCCCGGATGCTCACCGCCCTCGCCGACGCGCACCGCCGCGGCGCGCAGATCGTGCACATCAACCCGCTGATCGAGGCGGCCGCCACCCGCACCATCGTCCCGCACGAGTTCGTGGACATGGCGCTGTTCAAGTCCACGAAGACCAGCACGCTGAACCTCCAGCCGCGCATCGGCGGCGACATGGCACTGGTGCGCGGCATGGCCAAGGCGATCCTGGAGCAGGCCACGGCCGACCCCCAGGCCCTGGACCGGCAGTTCATCGAGCGCCACACCACCGGGTTCGAGGCGTACCGCGCGCTGTGCGGGGCCACGCCCTGGGAGGAGATCGAGCGGCAGAGCGGGCTCGGCCGGGCCGAGGTCCTCAAGGCCGCCCGGGTCTACCGCGACGCCGACCGCTCCATCGTCAGCTGGTGCCTGGGCGTCACCCAGCACGAGCACGGCGTGGACACCGTGCGGGAGATCGTCAACCTCCTGCTGCTGCGCGGCAACCTGGGCCGTGAGGGCGCCGGCCCGTCGCCGGTGCGCGGGCACAGCAACGTCCAGGGCAACCGCGCCTGCGGCATCGACCACCGCCCCTCACCCGAGTTCCTGGACCGCCTCGCCGAGGCCTGCGGGATCGACCCGCCGCGCGCGCACGGCCTGGACACCGTCTCCGCCGTCGAGGCGATGCGGCGCGGCGAGGTGACGGTCTTCGTCGCCATGGGCGGCAACTTCGCGCTCGCCGCGCCCGACACGCCTTACACCTACGAGGCGCTGCGCGGCTGCGAGTTGACCGTCCAGGTGAGCACCAAGCTGAACCGCAGCCACCTGGTGCACGGCCGCCAGGCGCTGATCCTGCCGTGCCTGGGCCGCACCGAGAAGGACCACCAGCGCGGCGGGGTGCAGAGCACCTCGGTCGAGGACTCGATGAGCATGGTGCACCTGTCCGTCGGCATGAAGCGCCCGGCCTCCCCGCACCTGCTGTCCGAGCCCGCCATCGTCGCCGGGATGGCCCGCGCGGCGCTGCCGGACAGCGGGACACCGTGGGAGTGGTACATCGAGGACTACGACCGCATCCGCGACACCATGTCCCGGGCCCTGGACGGCTTCGAGGACTTCAACCGCCGGGTGCGGCTGCCGCTCGGGTTCCGGATCAAGCAGCCGGCCCGCGAACTGGTCTTCCTCACCCCCTCCGGGCGGGCCGAGTTCTCCACCGCCCCGCTGCCCGACGTCGTTCCCGCCCCGGGCACCCTGGCGCTGGGCACCATGCGCTCCCACGACCAGTGGAACACCACCATCTACTCCGACAACGACCGCTACCGGGGTGTGCGGAACCTGCGCACGCTGGTCTTCCTGAACACCGACGACATGCGCGAGCGCGGCATCGCCGAGCTCGACCCGGTCGACATCACCAGCACCGCGAAGGACGGCAGCACCCGCACGCTGAACGGCTATCTCGCGATCCCGTACGACATCCCGCGGGGCTGCGCGGCGGGCTACATGCCCGAGATGAACGTGCTGTGCGCGATCGGCGACTACAGCACCCAGAGCGACCAGCCGATCATGAAGCACCTCAAGGTCACCGTCACCAAGGCGTAGGAGGCGTAGGGATCAGGCGTGGCGCCTACGCCGACGACTACGTCTACTCCGACGGCTGCGGCGTCCAGCGGTGCAGGCCCTTGCGGTCGTAGTACCGGGTCATCCCGAAGCCGAAGGCCAGGGCGAGCACCACGCCGACCGCGATCATGGTCCAGCCCCGGGCCAGGCCCGCGTCCGCCCGGGCGTCGAAGAACAGGATCGCCCGGATGCCGTCGCTGAGCTGGCGCATCGGCTCGAAGACGCTGAGGAAGCGGTAGAAGCCGGGCACCGCCTGGAGCGGGATGGTCGCCCCCGAGGAGGGCAGCGCCAGCGCGATGAAGACGAACATGGACACCAGCTGCCCGATCCCGCCGAACGCCGCGTTGATCGCCTGGACCCCGAGGCCGACGGCGAGGCTGGCGCAGTAGGCGAAGACCCAGAGCAGCGCCTGGTGCGGGGCGTCCATGCCGAGGACGGTGACCGAGCAGAGCATCACCAGGGTGGTGGTGAGCAGCATGATGCCGGCCGTCATGACCATCTTCAGCAGCAGGGTCTGGGTGCGGGTGATCGGGACGGTCGGGCGCCGGGTGTGCCAGGGGCCGAGCTCGCTGTCGCTGTAGCCGAGCGCGGTGTCGACGCCGTTGTGGATGATGTTGCCGCCGATGAAGCCGGTCAGCACGGCCAGCAGGGTGTAGTAGAAGGCGCTCAGGCCGAGCCCGCTGTGGGTGCCGATCGGGTGGCCGACCCGGGTGGTGACGGCGAGCGGGTCGGCGAGCAGCAGCCGCGCGGTGGCGCTGGTGCCCGTGCCGGAGGCAGTGGGCGGCACGGCCGCGGTCAGCTCCTTGCCGAGCGCCAGCGAGGCCTGGTGGGCGGCGGACTGGGTGATCTGGGAGGCCAGCGAGGAGCCGAGGCTGCCGAGGCCGGGGTTGGTCAGCACCGTCAGGGTGGGCCGTTCGGTGGCCCGGCCGGTGGTCAGTGCCGCCACGTCGGCGGTGAACGCCTGCGGGACGAGCAGCGCGCCGTAGACCTTCCCGGTGGAGAGCAGGTCCATCGCCTCGGCCTGGTCGACCTGGCGCCAGTCGACGGTGTTGCCGGGCGTCCCGGCGACGATCTCCCGGGTGAGCCGCGCGCCCAGGCTCTCCGTCCGGCCCGGCGGCGGCGGGCCCTGATCCGCGTTCACCAGGGCGATCGGGAGCCGGTGCAGGTGCCCGGTCGGGTTGAGGATGCCGCCCATGTAGAGCAGCGAGAGCACCACGGCCAGCAGGCCGCACAGGATGCTCGGAACGAGCCACAGCTTCGCGTGGCGGGCGAGCACGAGGGCCCGCGCCTGCCGGGGACCGTCCTGGGAGCCTGCGGACGCCATGCCACCCCTCGGATTCGGGCGCAACCTGGTGCTGCTGCCGATGCGGTGGGAAGTCGTTCCGTGGCGGCCCGACGGCAAAACCCCACGTCACCCGATCCGCCCCGCCGTGCCTCGCCGCGCCCCGGCCGGGGCAGCCGGGACAGAAGGTAAAGGTTCTACCAAGTACGCAAGTATCGGCCTCCGCGCGGTCTATGCTTCTGGAGGTTTGAAGAAGGCACCTCGTTCGGTGAGGCTTCTTCACGGACACAGGCCACTGATCCGACGACGTCGAGAGACGCCCAGGGTTAGGACAGATCTTCCCGACCTAAGGGTTGATCCGAAGTGGCTTCCGGCCCGACCGGGCTGGACACGCCGTGGAGTGCCAAAGCTCTGACGAGTTGGGGTGAACCGGCGGTCGCTTCGCGCGCCGGCGAACTCCTTGCCGCGTCGATCACACGCACCACGGGGTGCGTCGACCGGGAGGAGGCGAGAGACATGGATTGCAGTAGTCCGGGCCACAGTTGCCCCTGCCCCCGCTTGTCCTCGCACACTCCCGGCACGCGGTAACGACCCTCCCTGCGCACATCTCTGACGGCTCATCACCTCAACACCCGGCTTCGCCGTGCCCGAACGGGCCCGCACCGCCGGGTGGCGATGCGCCGCGCCCGTCCGCAGGGGGATCGCCGCCGTGCGCCCCCGATCGCCCCGCCTGCCCGGGGCCCACGGGAGGATCGTCATGACCACCAACGCCACGCTCAACTCCAAGGTCCCCGCCCCGCGTTCAGCGGTACTGGACGACGCCCACGTCGGCGACATCAAGGGTGCGCTCGGCACCATCCGGCTCGACGACACCACGCCGCGCCACGGCCTGTCCGCAAGACTCAAGACCCTGCTCGCCATCGTGGGCCCCGGCCTGATCGTGATGGTCGGCGACAACGACGCGGGCGCCTTCTCGACGTACGGGCAGGCGGGGCAGAACTACGGCACGCAGCTGCTGTGGACGCTGCTGATGCTCGTCCCGGTGCTGTACGTGAACCAGGAGATGGTGCTGCGCCTGGGCGCCGTCACCGGTGTCGGCCACGCCCGGCTGATCCTGGAGCGCTTCGGGAAGTTCTGGGGCGCGTTCAGCGTCATCGACCTGTTCCTGCTGAACGCGCTGACGCTGGTCACGGAGTTCATCGGCGTCACCCTGGCGGCCGGGTACCTGGGGCTGCCGAAGGTGGCCGCGGTGGTGCTGGCGGCGGTGGTGATCATCGCCTCGGCGTTCACCGGCTCGTTCCGGCGTTTCGAGCGCGTCGCGGTCACGCTGTGCGTGGGTTCGCTGCTGCTGGTGCCGATCTACTTCATGGTCCACCCGAAGACCTCGCAGATGGCGCACGACTTCACGGTGCCGAGCATGCCGGGCGGTTCGGGTCAGCTGGCGGCCGTGATGCTGGTGATCGTCTCCATCGTGGGCACCACCGTCGCCCCGTGGCAGCTGTTCTTCCAGCAGTCGTACGTCATCGACAA
>NZ_JBHXTQ010000145.1:0-7133 GCF_042677305.1 Kitasatospora sp. NPDC127121
TGGCACGCTGTTGAGTTCTCAAGGAACGGACACTTCCTTCGGACCGCCTTCCAGCGGGCCCTCCGGGCGCTTCGTTCTTTCGTGTTTCAAGCTTACCAGATGTTTTCCGCCCCGTTTCCGGCGCTTCGTTCATCCAACTCGCTGATGTCTTCTGCGGCTTGACGCCCCGTCCGACGTTTCAAACTCTAGCCGATCCCCGCTCCGAAAAGCGAATCGGCCGCAATCCAATAAAACGAACACGCCGAATAAGAACCAAGCCGCGACAAGACGCGACCCAGCCCGAAACCGGGAAGTGGTGTTTCAAAAGGATTGGCCACCGCGGGACCGTCCGCGCCGATGCGTGTCCGGTGCTCCCTGCCGAGCGACTGGCTGACAGTACCCCTACTCGGCGCCCAAGGCAAATACCCAGCCCGGGATCGTGCAGGCGCGCGCGTCCGGGCAGCTGCGCAACCTCGCCACCACCGCCTCCGCGGCCTGCGTGGCCCGGATCGCCGGAGTCCGCCGGCGGCCGGGGCCCGGTCCGTGGTGGATCGGGCCCCGGCCGCCGTGGCGTTGTGGTGGGTCAGAGGCCGCTGCCCTGGATGGCGAGGAAGGGGACGATGATGGGGTTGGCGCTTTCGCCGCCGTAGATGTCCTCCCAGTCCGCGTACTGGCGCCCGTCGATGTTCACGGCGGTGGTGTTCTGTCCCCGTGCGCTCCGGTGAGCCACCGTGGACAGGGTGTCCCAGTTGTTCTCCAGGTCCGTGCCGAACCGGCCGATGTTTGCCGGGCGGCCCGTCTCGGTCGGGTCCCCGTTGTAGATGAGAACGCTGGCGATGCGATTCTCGATCCAGCCGAAGCGGGCCGCCTCGGAGGTGGCGCCGATGAAGTAGGCCATGGCCCGAAGCACTGCGTTGGAGTTCCTGTTCCCCGAGGTGGCGGTGTCCAGGGCACTCAGGTGCGTCAGGAAGTTGCTCGCCGTGTACGGCTGGTCACCGCGCCACGTCGGGTTCGCGGCCAGCGACGCGTAGCCCCCGTCGGAGCTGATGGTGTTGAGCAAGGGAGCGGTCGGCATGTTGAAGCGGACCCGCATCTCCTCCGCCAGGCGCACGGTGTAGGGGGCGTTGAGACGGTAGTGGAGGCCGTGGGAGGAGAAGCCCATGAAGTACAGGTTGTCGACGGAGAAGTACAGCGCGACATCGGCCCGCCGCTCGCCCCTGGGGTTGCTGGGGGTAACAGCGTTGGACCACACCAGCACCCGGATGACGCGGTTGGTGGCGGTTTCACGCCCGCGGACCGTCGTGTCCGAGAAGTAGGGGGCGTTCGGGAGGCCTGCCATCGGCTGGCCGGCGATTTCGCGCATCCGGTCCACCACACGCCGGTATTCCCCGGACTGATTGGCGGCGGCCGAGCTGGGGCGCGCGGCGGAGTCGTAGCCCGTCATGTCCCAGTCGATGTCGGTCCACCGCTGGGTGGTGTTGGCGTCAGCGTGGGGCGCGGCGAAGCCGTTCACCAGGCCGCAGGCGGCGGCCATGGCCAGCAGCAGCACCGCCAGCCGCCTTCCGGCTCGGCGCATGGTGGACGTCGGATGCAGGTACATCGGGTGGTACTCCCTGAAAGCTCTTCCGCGCAGGTGTGGTGGCGCGCGGCGAGGAGCCCGCGAGAGCGCCTGCCGCTGCATCGGGGCAGCGCGTTCTCGCGGGACGGACAGCGGGGAAGCGACCGGCTACCCGCTCACCGGGCCTTTCAGGTCCCGGCGGGACGAGGGCTCGGCGAAGGGGCAGTACTCCCCGGTTTGGCTCCCGGGGTCGTCTTCCTCAGGTCTAGATCCAACCTGGGCGGGCGGGCGCCAACCATGCAATTTCGCCCGCAAAAGTACGTACCGCATACTTTTGCGGGTTGAGGTTCGGCGTTCGGCGGGGCCACGTCGAACACGGGAAGAGCTTCAGCATGGCCTCGTACGCACCGGCGGACCGTTCCTTCGGCACGCTGCTGTTCGGTCTGCGCCGCAGGGCGGGGCTCAGCCAGGAAGACCTGGCGCACGCCGCGGGGGTGAGCGTACGTACCCTGTCCTATCTGGAGCAGGGCCGCTCCCGGGGGCCGCAGCGCCGCACCGTCCAGGCCCTGGCGAAGGCCCTGGGCCTGGACGCGGCCGACGCCCGGGAGCTGGAGGAGGCCGCGAGCCTGGGCCGGCCCCGCCCCGCCCGCACGGCGGATGCCCCGCCGCCCGCCGCCGCACCGGAGGCCACCCTGAACACGAGCACGCCCGATCTGCTGCCGCGCGCACCGCGCGCCTTTCACGGACGGGCCTCTGAGCTCGCCGCCCTGACCCGGGCCACGGCGGGCGAGGCCCCGGTCTGCCTGGTCATCGGGCCCGCCGGGGTCGGGAAGACCGCCCTCGTCCTGCACTGGGCCCACCACGACCCTGCGGGACTCACCGACGGGCGCCTCTACGCCGACCTGCGCGGCTTCAGCGACACCGGCGAGCCTGCCGCCGTCGAGGTCCTGCGCGAGTTCCTGCTGGCCCTGGGCGTGCCGCAGGAGCGAATACCGGAGTCGGCCAACGGCGCGGCCGCACTCTTCCGCTCCCTGGCCGCCGACCGCCAACTCCTCGTCGTCCTCGACAACGCGCGTGACTCCGAACAGGTCAGGCCGCTCCTGCCCGGCGGCGACCGCTGCGTCACCGTCGTCACCAGCAGGCACCGGCTGCCGGGACTGATCGTCACCGACACCGCCCGGCCCGTCGCCGTGGACGTCCTCGCCCCCCAGGACGCCACCATGCTCCTGGCCCGGATCCTCGGCACCGAACGGGTCCACGCCGAGCCGGCCGCCGCGCTCCGGCTCGCCGAGCTGTGCGGCGGGCTGCCGCTGGCCCTGCGGGTGGCAGCAGCCCGTCTGGCAGGGCGACCCGACTGGTCCCTGGGAACGATGGCTGCCGAACTGTCCGACGAGACACGGCGGCTGAGCTTGCTGGACCTGGAGGACACCGGCGTGCGGGCCGCGCTGCGCCTGACCCTGCGACAACTCCCGGCGCACGTCGCCCGCCTGTTCGCCGCCCTCGGCCGCCACCCGGGCACGCACGTCGACCGCTACGCGGCGGCCGCCCTGGCCGACACCGACCCCGCCACCGCCGAGAGCGCCCTGGAGCGCCTGGCCGTCGCGCACCTGCTCACCGAGACGGCACCCGGCCGGTGGACGATGCACGACCTCGTGCGGCTCTACGCCCGCGGCCTGGACGCCCAGCCCGACACGCTCAAGCGCGTCCTCGACCACTACATCACCACCGCCACCGGCGCCGTCGCGGCGGCCGAGCCCGGCACGGAGGACTGCTTTCCACTTCCGGCGGACTTCCTGCCGCCGGCCGCCGTGCGGGAGTTCGGCGACCGGTCCGCCGCCGTGGCCTGGTACGCCGCCGAGCGCAACAACCTCACCCAGGCGGTCGCCGCGGCGCACGCCGCCGCACTGCACGACAGGACCTGGCGCATCGTCATGACGATGTGGCCACTGATCGTGTGGCGCGTCCGCGACGGCTGGGTACCGCTCCTGGAGACCGCCCTCACGGCCACGCGCGCCAACGCCGACGAACACGGCGAGGCCCGGGTGCTCAACGTCCTCGGCTGGGTCCTGACCGAGGAAGGGCGCACCCCGGAAGCACTCGTCCACCTGGAAGCGGCCTCCGCGCTCGCCGCCCGCGCCGGTGACGCGTTCGCCGAGGCCAACGCCTTGATCGTGCTGGCCATGGTCCAAGCCTCCCTCGGCGGCCTGGACCAGGCCGCGAGGAGCTGCGAACGCGCGGTCGAGCTGGCACGCGAGACCGGCGACCAGAGGATGGAACGGCTGGCGATGCAGCACCTCGCCCGCCACCAAACCGATGCCGGACACTGGCACCAGGCCCTCACCACCGCGACCCACGCCCTGGCCCTCGGCAACCAACCGGACACCACCGACATCCCCCGCGTCCTGCTGCTCACCATCAAGGGAGAAGCACTGCTGGGACTCGGCAACCACACCGAGGGCGTCACCCAACTCGACCTCGCCGCGCGGGAGGCGGAGTCCGCTGGCTACGACGACGGCGCGGTACGGGCACTCACCGCACTGCTGCGCGCAACACCCGACACGGAAGTCCAGGCACGGTACGACACGGCACTCGCACGACTCACCACACGGACCTGAACCCCGGCACACCCTCGCACCGGCGAAGCCCCCGCCGCACCCGAGCACACGGGAACGGTCTCATTGATCATGGTTGGAAGCGGTGCGCTGACCTGTGGTTCGTCAGCTCGGCTGAGACGCCGGAGAGGCGATTCCCGCCGGACCCGGCATTTTTCGGGGCTGGGTCAGCTTGCGTGGACCCCGGGGTTCGTGGGGGTGGTCGAAAAACGAAGTGGGCACGTCCGGCTCGCTCCCGAGTTCGCGCAGAGAACCGGTGCAACGCCACCGCGCCGCTGCACCGGTGGCCCGCCACGCCTGTTGACGAGTCAATCCGCTGTCATTTTCGGATCAGTAGTCCAGGACGCGCTTGAGATAGGCCGTTCTGGCCGCGATGGCGAGTTGCGAGATGGCCGCCTGCGGCGCGGCGGTGGCGAAGGCATGCCAGGCCCCCGGCCACACGTGCAACTCGACCGGGACTCCGGACCGGGACAGCCGCGCGGCGTAGTCGATGGACTCGTCCCGGAAGGTGTCGACCTGGCCGGTGTCGATGTAGGTGGCGGGCAGCCCGCTCAGGTCTGCCGCGCGGGCCGGAGCCGCGTAGGGCGAGACCTCGGGCCCGCCCCTGGCCTGCCCGAGCAGGCAGGTCCATGCCGTCAGGTTGGCCCGGCGGTCCCAGAATCCCTCGCCGTCGAGTTCCTGGCTGGACGGGGTCCGGCAGCGGTCGTCGAGCATCGGCGCCTGCAGCATCTGGTGGGCCAGGGCCGGGCCGCCGCGGTCCCGAGCCAGCAGCGCCGTCGCCGCTGCCAGTCCACCACCCGCGCTCGTGCCCCAGATGATCAGCCGTTCGGGGTCGATGGACAACTCGTCGGCGTTGGCCGCGACCCACGCCAGCCCGGCATAGCAGTCCTCGACGGGTGCGGGATGGGGATGCTCGGGAGCCAGCCGGTACTCCACCGAGATCCCGACGATGCCGAGGACATCCACCCACTCGGCGAGTACGTGGGAGAGCTCCCACTTGTTGCCGGAGATCATGCCGCCACCGTGGATGTGGTAAATGCACGGGCGTGAGCCTGCGCCGCGGGTAGGACGCATGATGAGCAGCGAGATCTCCGGCGCCCCGGCGGGACCGGGCACCGTGCGTTCCTCGATCTCGACGGCCCCGTCCCGGCGCAGCGCGGCCGCGTCGGCCCCGCCGGGCACCGTCGCGTTCATCTCTCGGTAGGCGGGGATATCGGCCGGCCCGAGCCAGCCGAGTTCTCGCACCTCTTGCGGATAGGTGGCCAGGATTGCGGCCAACTCGGGGTCGAACGGTGGTCGGGAGTACATACTCGGGTCCTTCCTTCAGCGGTTCGCCGCCCCAGTGTCCTGGCCGGTCGCCGCCCGATCCACCGCCGGATGGCTCATGTCATCCGCCATATGGCGGATATGGTCCAGTGGTGGAAGAACTGCTCCAACAGCTCTCGGCACTGGATCCCGCCGCCGGGGACGCGGTGCGCGCCATCGCCTACTTCGACACCCTCGTCGAGCAGCGGGCCGGCCTCGATGCCTTCGTCAGGGCCGGGGCCATCCTCTCGGGCTGCACGGCAGGGCTGGCCGATCCCGACCGGCACGTCCTGGTGCGCATCCATCCCGACGGCCACCGGCTGGAACCGGCGGCACACGTTCCCTCCTGGCCCGGCACCGCACTACGCGGTACGACCGCAGGCCGGGTCTGGCTCGAACGCACCGGCATGCCGCTGCCCACCGACGCCATCGTTCTCGAACGCCTCGCGGCCGGGGCGGGCATCGTCTTGGACCGAACCCGCGGCCGGGCCGCGACACACGACCCGGCCAGCGTGGAAGTGCTGCTCTCACCCGAGGCCACAGCCGCAGCCCGCGCGCAGGCCGTGCGCAGACTCGCCCTTCCCGCGGCGAGATTCAGGGTCGCGGCCCTGCTGGGAAACCCGGATGATCCAACGATCAACCGGTGGAGCACTCGCCTCGGACACGTGACCGCCGCCATCGTCGTCGACGCCACGACCGAGCCCACCGCAAGCCTTGGACCCAGCATCGGCACTGAGCACGGGCCAAGAGCCGGGCTGGGCCCCGCCGTGGAAATCAGTGGGCTGCCGCGATCATGGCACGGAGCGCTGACCGCGTTGCGGCTGACAGCCGAGGTCCACGGTCCGCGCCACCTCAACTACGACGCCCTAGGCGGCCTGGCCCTCGTGGCCGAGCACGTCTCCCCGCACAACGCGTTGATCGAGGATGTGCGCGCGCTACGCGCGGCAGAAAGAGCCGGCACCGGCGCACTGGAAACCCTGGCCGCCCTCGAAGCCCACGACAGCCTCCGCCAGGCGGCCACCGCGTTGCATCTGCACCACTCCACACTCCAGGCGCGCCTACCCAAGCTGACCGCTGCTCTCGGATTCGCCCCCGACACCCCGCAAGGACGCACACGCCTCCACCTTGCCCTGGCCCTCCACCGACTCAACCTCAACGGCCCCCTTCCCTAGCCGCCGAGCAGCAGTGGCAGTCCTCGGGGCGCCCACGTTGAAGACCGTGAGCGCGATCTCGGCTGGATACTCTCGGACCGGGCAATCAACTCAAACGTGAAATCGCCCTTCCGCCTGGCCGCCCAGCTGCCCTCATCATCGAACACGACGCAGTCCGCAATCTGGGCATGCACTGGGTCACGGGTCCGGTGAGACCAGCCAGATCAGATGAGACTCAATCCACCCTGAAAGGTGAAGACCGGGCATGGCCAGCCACGCGCGCCGCGAATCGGCCGACTGTCACCTGAGACGAGTGAGACACCATCAGGTCCGGTGCCGAGTAGCCGAGGGGAATCCCACCCCTCGGCTCTCACAGAACCGTGCGTAACAGTCTCCCGTTACACGGCTCTTGTCGTCCTGGTCGTCAGATCAGCGAGGCGTCCACGGTGAGGCGCCAGTGCGCGAACATGCAGGGATATCGCTGGGCGATCTCCCGCAGTTTCGCGATGGCCTTCCGCTTGGCCTTGA
>NZ_JBHXTQ010000146.1:0-591 GCF_042677305.1 Kitasatospora sp. NPDC127121
CCGCAAGCGGAATTCCCTTGCTTCGCAAGGGCCCTGCCCTTCGCTGCGCTCCGGGCAGGGCAGGGCGCCTCCGCCGCGCTCCGGCGGGATTCCCGCTGCGCGGGAATCGAATCCTCCGCTTCGCTCCGGATGAAATCCTCGCGCAAGCGCGAGGATTGAATTCCGCAAGCGGAATTCCCTGCTGGCAAGCCAGGTAGGACATGCCTCCGCTTCGCTCCGGCGTGTTCTCCCGCGAGCGGGGGAACTGAATTCCGCAAGCGGAATTCGATGAGCTAGCCGGCAGCAGTGCATCACTCGTGCACTGTGTAGGCCCAGTAACTCCGTTCCACATCCCACCATTTGACCTCCCCCCATCTCACAACAGGTCAATGCCAACGCCCGCCCCTATCTTCCTGTCGAGCCTGGTGGACTCCGCTTCGCTCCGCCCACCCTGAGCGCCCGTCACCATTCACCCCGAGCCGTCGACGTGGGGAAGCGGGGGGCCCCCCCTGGGGGGGGGGCGGGGGGGGGGGAGGGTAATTTGGAAAGGGTTGGTGTTGTTTTGGGGGCCGGGTTGAGTTAGTTTCGTGGAAAGCCAGGGTTTGGGGGTAA
>NZ_JBHXTQ010000146.1:601-7091 GCF_042677305.1 Kitasatospora sp. NPDC127121
GGTGGGTGCCCCCCGCTGCGCCCCCCCCCCCGGCCGCCCCCTACACAACACCCCCCGCCCGTTCGTGTGGGGCAGGGGTCCCCCGCTTGGGGGGGGGGCCACGCTTCGGTGCATCGTAATGATGCACTGTGTAGGTTCAGTGTTCCTGCCTGGTGTCAGTACTGGACGTCGATCGCCTGGATTCCGGTGAACTCGACTTCGAGTCCGGCGGCGCGTCCGCCGTCCTTGAAGTAGGTTTCCTGGAATCCCTCGGCCATGATGGCGCGCATCTGTTGGTCACCGGCGCCCTGGTCCTGGGCGGTGAAGAGGCGGCCGGCATAGGCGGGTGGGAGGTGGACGGTCAGGTGCCGTAGCCGGGCCTCGTCGGTGGTGCCGACGGGGGCGGTGTAGCCGAAGTAGGCCCACACCTCGACGGTGATGCCCGTGCTGGTGGCGGCCTTCTTGCGGGCCCGGCGGCGGATGCCGGGCTGCCACACTCGTTGGACCTCGCGCTTCAGGGCTTCGCGCAGTGCGGCCCTGGGGGTCTTGCGTTGGCCGGCGAGGTAGCGCTCGACGGTGCGGCGACTCACGCCGAGCCGGGCCGCCAGGGCGGCGGTGTCGCCCTTGGCCGCCTTGGCGAGCAGCCGCATCTGGGCCTGCGCGCTCTTGGGCGGCGCCTTGGTGAAGTGCTCGGGCGCGGCCCGGTCGATCGCGTCGGTGATCTCCTCCACAGCCTCCTACTTCCCTTCGATGGTGCTGCTGTCGTAGCCCTTGATGTGGCGGGCCGGGTTGATCGGCTGGTCGCGCTCCAGCCAGTCCACGACGGTGAGCATCTGCTGGATGCCCTCGACCTTGGCCAGACCGGGGGTGGCACCGAGGCGGAAGGTGCCGGGCAGCACCTTGCCGGAGCCGGTGAGCGGCAGGAAGCCGAGCGGGTCCGTGGTCGGGGAGGCGTAGACGACGCAGTCGTTGTTGACACCGAGCGGGTAACGGCCGTTGGCCTTCGCCACGTTGGCCATCTTGCGGTGCATGTTGACGCGGGCCTTGGCGATGACCGCGGCCCGGATGTCCGGGCGCCAGGTCTCCCGCTCAAGCGCCGGCCACGGCTCGCCGGGCTTGTAGGTCAGGCCCTGGGGGCGCTCTCGCAGCTTGCCGATCCCGAACTTCACCGTCGACTTCACCGCCGAGAGGACCATGGCGATCTGGTGGTGGCGCCAGGTGGCCGAGGCGAGCTGGTCGTCGCCCATCGCGGCCAGGTGGCCCAGGCCCTCGGCGGCGAGCGCGGCGCGCAACGCGTCCAGGTCGGTGCCCGCGTTCTTGAGGAGGCGGTGGGCGGTCATCGCGGCGAGGAAGGCGCGTTCGTCGGTGTCCTTGTCGGTGGGGATGCCGGCCTCGGCCATGGTGGTGACGTAGGCCTCGCGGAGGCGGTCGTGCCAGGGGTCGAGGTAGGCGCCGCTGTGCTCGCGCAGGTAGGCCTCGGTCGGGGTGACGTCGTGGCCGAGTTCCTGGGCGTAGGCGACGGTGGGGGTGGTGTACCAGGCCGGGCCGGTGGGGGGGGTGCCGGTCGGGGTGAACGGGCTGGGCAGGCGGGGGTCGGTGGGGATGTGGGACAGGTCGACGAGCCAGCTGCCCGGGGTCTTTTTGTCGAAGTGTGGGTTGGTGACGTGGAGCGGGCCGGACAGGCCGACATTGAGGCGGGCTGCGGCGGCGAGGTAGGCGGTGTTGATGTCGATGCCGACCGCGAACGGTTCGATCATCTCCGCTTCGGAGAGGGTCTCGACCGGGCGGATCCACTGGTAGGACTCCTCGTCCAGGAAGCCGCCGGTCCAGCCCTGTGCGGCGGGGTGCTCCGGCGGGACCTCCGGCGGCGCTGCCTGGACGACTTCGGTCAGCGCGCCCGGGTTCGGTCCGGACACCCACCCGCCGCTCTGCTCGTCGCGTACCGCCCTCGTGGGCGGGCGTAGCGCGGTCATCAGTTCCAGGCCGCTGGTGGCGCTGGAGCCGCGGGGGGTGATGACGCGTTGGGCGTAGACGCCGAGGACGCGGGCGAGGTCGGGGGCGGGCAGGTGGGCGGCGTCGCCCCAGGCGCGGGTGTCCAGGGCGCGCCAGGGCAGGACGGCGAGTTGTACGCATTGGCGTCGGCCGTCTTTGACGGGCTTGTAGATGCGGGCCCAGGGGCCGAAGCCGCGGCGGGTGAGTTGCCATTTGGAGCGGGCGAGTGCTTTGACGATCTTGTGGTCGTCGGGCAGGCGCTGGGTGCGGCGGGTGGCCGGGTCGTCGTCCAGGGTGGGTGGCAGGCCGAGTTTCTGGGCGGCGGCGGCGGTGAGGACGATCAGGGGGTCGGAGTCCTTGCCGTTGCGGTGCAGTCGTGGGGTGCCCAGGCCGGATTCGGTCAGGGCCCAGGTGACCAGTTGTGCGAGTGTGGTGGCGGGGCAGTCCAGGAGTAGGCCGCCGACTGCGTAGGCGGTGCCGTCGTCGTCCAGGACTGCGAGTGGGCCGTGGGGGTATTGGGCGTCGCTGTGTGGTGTGGGGCGGGCGGCGGGGCGCAGCGGTTGTGGTTGTTCGGCTGGTTGTTCTGGCGGGATGCGGTCGGGGCGGGGGCTGTCGTCGTCCGGGTTCGCGGTGTCGTCGGTGGTGGGTTTGGGCTCGGCCTTTGTGGGGGTGGGGGTTGGGGCGAAGGCGGCCGGGACTTCTTCGACTGTGCGGGCTGCGGGGGCGGGGGTGGGGTGCTGTTGGGCCCAGCCTTCGAGGAGGCGTGCGTAGGCTTCCAGGCGTGGTGGCCTCGGCTCGGAGCGGCCGGCTTCCCAGTTCTTCACGGATTGCACCGTTGACTTCAGTACCTGGGCCAGTCGCGCTTGGGTGACTCCGGCGGCCTCTCGGAGGCGTGCTCTTTCGGTTGGCTCCGGCAGTTGTGGGCCTGGGTCGTTCAGTAGTGCGTCCACTGCTGCGAACAGTTCGTCCTGTGTGGGCATCGGAACTCCACCTCCTCGCCCTACACTAGTCCATTTTTAACCCTGGAATTGAAGCTCTTTGGTGGTGGTGGGGCCTTGTCTGTGGGGCTGTTCCATGGGGTTTTTGGCTTTCGGGTTGTTCGTTGGCGGAGGTGCTCTTAGCCCTGGAACATCTGGTGTTCGGGGTGTGGTGGCGGCGGTGGCTGGGGGGTGTGGGGCGGGGTTCGGGGTGGCTGGTGGTGGTGGGGTCCGGTGTGTTGCGTGGGCATTAGCCGGGGGTTAGCGGGATTCGTCATGGTGGGTGGATGTGCTGGCGTGGGTCTCGGATTAGTCCGCGTCGTTTGGAATGGGGTGTCCGGGAGGGGTTGTGGGGTCGGGAATCGCGGGGGTCCCGGTTGTCGGTCGGTGTGGTGCGTTGGGGGGCGCGGTCCGTGTCGGCACGAACTGGGGCGCGGATGGTGGCCGGTGGTCGCGGGTGGGTGTTTGCTGCTGTGTCGCTGTCGCGGGTGGAAAGTTCGTGGGTGAAACGTGATAAAAGCGGCGGGATCAAGCTCTGTCATGAACGCGATCGCGCCGTTTTTCGTGCGGCGGGCTGACGTGCGTCGCCCCGGGGTGAAGATCACACCGGGGCCGCGGTATCGCCGCGGAAGCCGGTGTCCGGGCGGGTGGCGCACGGCCCGGGGCGGCGTCGCGGGACGGACAGGACGAAGGGGAAGGGGCGCGGATGCTCTTGGAGCGCGACGAGGTGTTGGACGCGGCCGCGGCGGCCGGGGCGGCCGCGCGGGCGGGCGGCGGGCGCTGGGTCCTGCTCTCGGCACCGGTGGCCGGCATGGGGCGCAGCGCCGCGTTGGAGGCGGTGGTGCGGCAGGAGGCGGGCGGCGGTGCCATGCGGGTGGGGCGGGTGCGCGGGGTGCCGGAGGAGGCGGGGTTCGCGTTCGGGCTGGTGCGGCAGCTCTTCGCGGACGACGGGGCCGTTCCGTTCGCGGTGCCGGCCGGGGCGCACGAGCAGCGGCTGTTCCACCGGTGGGTGACGCGGCTGGCCCGCTCCGCGGCCGAGCGGCCGGTGCTGATCGCGGTGGACGACCTCCATCACGCCGATGAGCCGTCCCGGCGGTGGATCGGCTATCTGGCCCGCCGGATCGCCGAGATTCCCGTCCTGCTGGTGGTCACCGAGTGCGGCGACCCGTCCGGTCCGGGGCCCTTCCCTTCTCCTGCGGGTGTGTCGGTCGTCCTGCGCGCTCTGAGTGTGTCCGCGGTCGTGCGTATCGCCCGGGGTGCCGGCCTGGGCCGGGAGGACGTCGTGACGTGTGTCGGGGCGGGGGCCGGGAACCCGGCGCTGGTGCGGGCGCTCGTCGCCGATCTCGGTGACGGGCCGCTGCCCCGCCCGCCCGCCGCCCGCTCGCGCAGCCGTTATCGCGAGGCGATCGCGGACTGGCTGGGGCGGGGGGTCGATCCGTGTCTGCGCCAGGCCTGTCTGGCTCTCGCCGTCGCGGCCGAGGAAGGGGTGGCGGGCGATCCCGGGCTTCGCCGTCAGCTCGCCGGTCTCTGCTCGTCCAGGCGGTCGCCGGACGAGCGGTCGGTGCGCCGTCTGGACAGGCTGCTGAGCCACCCCCTGGCGCGGGAGGCCGTGCTCGCCGCCGCCGAGCCGCGGGAGATCGCGGCGCTGCACACCCGCATCGCGGAGCTGCTCGACGAGAGCGGTGCGCCGGCGACCGCCGTGGCCTCCCGGCTGCTGCGCGTGGAGCGGCCCGGTGAGGTGTGGATGGCCCGCTCGCTGGCCGAGGCCGCCGAGGAGGCGGTACGCGCCGGCCGTGTCGCGGAGTCCGCCGCGTATCTGCGCCACGCCCTGAGCGGGCCGCTCGATCCGGACCGGCGTGCGGCCCTGACCATGCGCCTGGGCACCCTGGAGCTCGCGAACAACGCGACCGCCGGTATCCGCAGGCTCCACACCGGAGTGGAGTTGCACAGTGATCTGCGGGAGCGGGCGAGGGCGGCGACCGCCCTGAGCGCGGCCCTCGTGGCGGGCCGCGATCCCGACAGCGCGCTGCGGGTCCTCCACCAGGCCGGCCGCGGGGCCGATGACGGCGAACTCGTCCAGGTGCTGCAGGCCCTCGCCGCGCTCGTCTCCTCGCACGACAACGACGCCTGGCGCGGCGCCGTCGCCGGCCTGCGCGCGCTCGCCCCCACCGCGCCGCCCGGCATCGAGCCGCTGGTGTGCGGCCTGATCACCGAGTACGAGGCCGGGGCCGGCCTCTGCTCGGCCGCCGAGGCGCTCGCCCGGGTGCGCCCGCGGCTGGCCGCCCCGGTGGACCCGCGCCTGCGGACCGCCTGGCTCGGCAGCGCGGCCACCCTGCTGCAGTGGGCGGACTGCCTGGAGGAGGCGCGCGAGCTGGCCGGCCTGTGCCTGCCCGCCCCGCCCGCTCCCCCGGACCTGACGGACGTGGGCCTGCAGTGCCTGCTCAGCGTCCGGGCCGAGGCCGCGCTGTGGGCGGGAGAGTTCGACCGCGTCATCGCCGAGAACGCCCCCCTGGTGGAGGCGACCGCCGGACAGGGCGTCCGGCTGCCGCACCTGGCGGCCATGGTGGCCACCGCCCGGCACGAGAGCGGCCGGCGCACCGGGGCGTGGGAGGCCGTGGCACTGGCCGGACCGGGCGGCAACGACAGTTCCTGGGAGTGGAACGAGCTCAGCTACGCACGGGCCCTGCTGCACGCCGCGGACGGCCGCTGGCAGGCGGCCCTCGACGACTACCTGGCCTGCGGAGCCGGCCAGAGCGCCCACGGCTTCGTCAGCCCCGTCGCCACACCGTGGCGTTCCGGGGCGGCGCTGGCCCTGGTGCGGCTGGGGCGGCGGGAGGAGGCCCGCGAACTCGCCGAGGAGGAACTGCGCCACGCCCGGACCTGGGGCACCGCGCGCACCGTCGGCCGGGCGCTGCGGGCGTACGCCGCGGCCGTGGGCGGCAGGCTGGCCCTGTGCTCGCTGACCGAGGGCGCCGAACTGCTCAGGGCGGGGTGCGCGCCGGTGGAACTCACGGAGACCCTGGCCGATCTCGGCCGGGCCCACATCGGGGCGGGCAACGGCCGCAAGGGCCGGGACACGCTGCGCGAGGCGCACGCGGTGGCCCTGCGGCTGGCCGCGCCCGCTCCGCAGGCCGGGCAGGCGCCCGCCGCCGGTCGCCTCCTCGACCTGACGGCGGGGGCGTTGCGCGAGGGCGGGGTGCGCAACAGGAACGGCGGGCACGCGCTGACGCCCGCCGAACGGCGCGTGGCCAAACTGGCGGCGGCGGGGCACACCAACGCCCAGATCTCCTCCGCGCTGTGTCTCACCCGCCGCACCGTGGAGACCCATCTCACCAACGCCTACCGGAAGCTGCGGATCGCCCGGCGTACCCAGCTGGTGGCGGTACTGGGAGGGTGAAGGCGGTAGGGGCCGGTAGGCGGGCCCGGGGCCCCGGCGGGGCGGGTGCGGCAGGGCCACGGCAGGGCGGGCGGCGGCGGGCCGGGGCCGAGGCCCCCCGCCCCCCGGGCGGCGGGGCCGGTCCCGGGGGGGGGCGCGGGGGCGG
>NZ_JBHXTQ010000147.1:0-6649 GCF_042677305.1 Kitasatospora sp. NPDC127121
TACGCCCCTGGGTCACGCCGTCCGGCCCCCCGGCCCGGCGCCGTGCCCGACTACCTCGCCCCGGCCCCGGCCGGGTTCCGCCACGCGTGCCGTTACGCGTGCCGTGCGCCGTGCCTGCGCGCGACCACGACCAGCACGCCGCCCGCACTCAGCAGCGCCGCCGCACCGGTCACGCCGAGCGGCAGCACGCTGCCCGCCCCGGTGGTCGGCAGCGCGCCGCCGGGCCGCTCATCGGGCCAGGACGGCCCGGCGCTCGGCGACGGCGGCGGCGGGGACGCCACCGCCGCCACCGCCACTGCCGAGGACGACGACGGGCCCGGCGACGGGCCCGGGGTCGAGACCGCACCCGGCGGCGACGACGGGGCCGCGCCCGAACCGGCCGACGGGAGCAGCCGGTTGACGACCGTCACCGTGATCCCGTCGTCCAGGGTCTCGCAGGTGAGCACCAGCGGCCCGAAGACCGCGATGGCCGGCGCCGCGTAGCCGTCGGGCGGGCTCACCTCCACCCAGTAGTACGTCCCCGGCCCGACGACGATCCGGCAGATGCCGTCGGCCCCGGTGGTGCAGGGATCGCCGATCGGCGAGTCCTTGTGCCCGCCGGTGGTCTGCGGCCAGCTGGGCCCGCCGTTCCAGCGCCACAGCTGGAACGTCGCCCCGGCCAGCGGTTTGCCGTCCTGGTCGTGCTTGACCAGGGTCAGCGTGCCCTCCTGCGGCCGGAAGCCGAAGTCGAAGGTGTGGTCGTCCTGGCCCGGCCCGCCGGTGGTCAGTTCCCGCTCGGCGAACGTTGCGCCCGGCGGGACGACGCCCTTGGAGTTGATGAACGGGTTGTCGCCGACGTCGTGCCGGGTGGGCACCCACTGGTACAGCGGGCCGCCCTTGGCGAAGTCGGCGGGGTTGTCCAGCCGGATCGTGTACTTGGTGTGCGGCTTGAGCCCGCCGTCCACGTTCGAGTCGTCGAAGTAGTACTCGCCGCGCGCCGTCGTCCGCGCCGTGCCGACGAGCTTCCCCGGCCCGTCGTACAGGTGGACGGTGGCACCCTCCACCGGGCGCTGGCCCGGCTTCTGGATGCCCTTGTGCTCGGTGTCGTACCAGACCCGGTTGCCGATCTGCAGCGGCGCCTGGTCGCAGAGCACCTCCAGGTCGCCCATCGAGGCGCCCTTGCCGAACGGCGCGGGCACGTTCGCCGGGTTGAGCCGCAGGCCGAACGCCGGGTCCTGCCTGCCGTCGCGCTGGACGAACGACGTGCCGTAGCCGAAGGCCGTGCTGTTGGGGTCGAACCCGGAGGTCCCGATGGTGTTCTCGACCTTGGACAGCGCCATCCCGGCGTAGGCCGCGTTGTGGTGGACGCCCATCCGGCTGGTGTCGAAGAAACGGGCGCCCCGGGGCGAGAGCCCGCAGCCGGTGTTGGCGTCCAGCACGTAGGTGCCGCCGGCCAGGCAGGCCTTGTTCAGGTCACCGCCCGACAGCACCTCGCCCACCGCTGCGCCCGACCCCGACTGGCCCGTCGCCCGGTCGGCCATGCGGTCGCGGAAGGCCAGCAGCATCGAGCCGTCCGTCTCGAAGCCGACCTCGCCCAGCTCCGGCTCCGGCTGGGCGCGGAAACCGGCGCAGGTCTGGCCGTTCTGCGTGGTCGGGTAGGTGTTCGTCCACGGGAACCAGCCCGCGCCGTCGCACGGGCCCGAGCCGACGGTCGACTGGCGCGGGTAGTCCAGCGGCTGGTCCAGCACGGCCGTGCGGAACCGGCCGGTGGCCAGGTCGAAGGGCAGCACGACCGCCCGCAGGTCCGAGGCCTTGCCCGTCGACTCGCCCGAGCAGACCCCGCCGAGGTAGCCGACGCCGTCCTGGAGGCCCAGGCCGAACGGCCGCCAGTCCCCGGCCGAGGCGCAGCCCGGGTCCGGGATCGGATAGACGCCCCTCGGCTGCGCGGCCGTCGGCACGGTCGCGTCGTAGCGGTACAGCGTGCGGGTGTTGAGGTTGACGACGAACAGGTCCCGGCCGTCGTTCGTCACCTTCAGCCCGCCGAGGCTCTCCTTGCCCGGCGCGACGAGGAACGCGTCGTCCGTCCCCGGCCCGTGCGCCGTGCCGCCGGCGTCCGGGACGGTGGTGAACAGCGTGGTCCGCCCCTGCGCCGGGTCGGTCACGTAGATGCCGCCGGCGCCGCCCGGACCGTAGTCCGTGGTGCGCTTGGCCGACGCCGAGGAGAACACCCGCCGGTCGGCCTTGTTCCACGCGATGCCGTAGAGCGTGCCCGTCTGCGCGTCGGTGGCGAGGTTCGTGACGTTGACGTCCACGCCGTCCTGGCCGCGCGCGCGGTACGGGAACGACACCAGCGTGCGCTGCGCGCCGCCTCCCAAGGTGGTGTTCTGGCAGGTCGTCACCAGCGGCGCGTTCTGCTGGCAGTAGTCCCCCGGGTACCACAGCCCGGTGGTGTACGAGACGTTCTTGCCGCCGGAGAGGTCGACGAACTCCTCGTTGGAGCTCAGCTGGTTCGGCGCGCCGTCCAGCCCCTGCCGGGAGGCGAACGCCGGGAACAGCACGCCCGGCTTCGGATTCACCACCTGCACCCGGTACGTTCCGCCGTGCTCCCGGCTCCGCGGCGGCGCCAGCGTGACCGTCCCGTCGGCCCCGGTGGTGCCCTCGACGCGGGCCCGCTCCTCGCCGGTGAGCGTCACCTTCACGCCCGCCAGCCCCGGCTCCAGCGCGGGCGTCCACACCCCGGAGGAGTCCACGGCCCGGATCACCCGGACCGTCACCGTCCCGTCCTCCGTCTGCGAGAACGCCGCCGGCGCCGTCAGCGCCCCGCCCCCGCACAGCGCGGCGGCGAGCACCGCGGCCCGCGCGACACCCTTCCTTCTCCTTCTCGTCCCCACCTGATCCCCACTCTCATGGTCGGCGGACATCTGCCCGATCCGGACAGGACCCCCAGAAGAGCGACAACCGGTCGTCCACGTCCTGGTTTCGGGGCGCATTCACTGGTGTGTGTGACAGATGAAGGGCAGGAAATCGCATCAAGTTCGGATACGACCGCACAAGTTCGCATACCGCAGGAGAAATCCCGACGCCCCCTCGGAAGGGCTCTCCCAGCGCCGTGAGCCCGAGGACCCGGCGGTCGAGGTGGTGCCTCAGCCCGCGGCGGGGAGGCGCCGCGACCAGGCCGTGCGCGTGACCGGCAGGGCGGCCACGCTCAGGGCCAGGAGGGGGACGAGGGCGCCGAGAGCCGGCGCGCCGAGCAGGCCGTGGAAGATCCGCCTCGTGCCGGCGACGGCCAGGAGGGCGCTGCCCAGCGCGGTGGCGAGGACGAGCACCGGCGCGTACTTCGACCCCCGCCGCAGGTGGCGTGCCGCACAGACCCACGACCAGACCGCCACCGCGGCCGCGATGAGGATCAGGAAGCCGGTGAACCCCTCGACGAGGCCGTTGAGCTGGGATGTCTCCTCCTCGGCGGCGCCCCACTGGTCCCGGGGCGGCAGCGGGCTGCCCGGGGAGGGGCGCAGAGCCAGTACGTAGCAGGGCGCGGCGCCCCAGAGCCACGCCCCGGCCAGCATCAGCCGAGCGGGCAGGAGTCGACGGGCGGGGGGTGTGCGTGGTGCAGGCATGACGGGTCACTCCGGACGGAAGAGGCCTGTGGTGGGGACGGATCGAGCCTCACCGATGCGGCCTGACCACCGCATGAGTACGGCTACTCATTCCGCATAGGTCGGCGCAGGTCCGCACAGCGGGCGGGGCGCCGTGGCGTTCCCGCAGCCCACTGCCGAAGAGGCGGGTGCCTCGCCGTCGTTCCGGTACCCGGCCGCCGTCCTGCCCGGGGGGCCATTAGGCCTGAAAGTCGCTATCCGAAGCCGGTGATCAAACCGTAGGAATGGCTCCACGGCCTGACCGGCCACCCACCCGCGATCAGAAGGAGCCCTCACCCATGATCCGTCTTCGCACCTGTATGACCATCGCCGGCGCCGCGGCGATGTTCGCCCTGGCCGCCGCGCCCGCGCAGGCCGCCCCGGGCGACGTCACGACCTCGTGCGGAAGCGTTCTGACCCCGGCCGGCTTCGTCGACGTGAGCTGGGGCTACAGCAGCAGTTGCGGCACGCAGAGCTTCAGCCCGAACATCAAGCAGATAAAGCAGCTCACCGGACTGCCCGTCGGCACCGTGGTCCAGGCCTGCTCCACCACCTACCCGCCGGCGGGCTGGGTCCAGACCGGCTCGTACTACACCAGCAGCTGCGTCGCCTGGTCGAACCCGAGCTTCAACAACAACGCCTGGCAGCTGAAGCGCGTCTCCTGACCGGGCGACTCCGCTGGGCCCTGTCCGGCAAGATCGGCCGGACAGGGCCCAGGCCGGCACACCCGGGGCGGGGCGCGGACGGCGCCGAGCGGCCAGGACCGGGCAGCGGCGCCCGGCCGCCCGCTGTGGATCAGCTTTCGGACAGCTGTTCGCGCAGCACCGTGCGCAGGGTGACGGGCTCGCGGCCGAGCAGGGCGGCCAGGGTGGGGTCGGTGGTGGCGAACTCGCCGGCGCGGCTGGCGGTGAAGATGCCGAGCAGCTGGTCGGCGGTTTCCGCGGGGACGCCTTGGCCGGTCAGCTGCGTGCGGAACTGGTCGTCGGGGGCGATGGTCCGCGTGACGGTGCGGCCGGTGAGCTCGGTGGCGAGGGCGGCGACGTCGTCGAAGGTGAGTGCCTGTCGGCCCGTGAGCGGCGGCGTGGGGCCGTCGAAGCGGCCCTCGTCGGCCAGGATGGCGGCGGCCGCGTCCGCGAGGTCGGCGTGCGCGGTCCAGGCGACCGGCCCGTCCGCGGGGAGCGCGAGCCGGCCGGACTGTGCCGCGTTGCCGAGGAAGT
Source organism: Kitasatospora sp. NPDC127121 (assembly GCF_042677305.1). NCBI lineage: Bacteria > Bacillati > Actinomycetota > Actinomycetes > Kitasatosporales > Streptomycetaceae > Kitasatospora > Kitasatospora sp. NPDC127121. The sequence goes on from NZ_JBHXTQ010000147.1 coordinate 4,832, forward strand.
GTGCCGCGCTGGTGGCGTGGAAGCCGTTGCGCAGCGAGGTGAACGGCACGCCGCAGGTGCGCAGGGCCTCTTCGGTGGCGGCGTGGTCGCGGCAGGCCTGGAAGCGCGACGTCGCGCCGGCCCCCATCTGGCTGGTGTAGAGGATGCGACGGGCGCCCGCCGTGACGGCCGCTTCGATCGCGGTGCGGTGCTGCCTGACGCACTCCTCGCCCATCTTGTCGACGGAGACGACGAGCACCTGCGAGGCGCCCTCGAAGGTGTGCGCGAGGCCGGCGGCGTCGGTGAAGCTGCCCTGGCGTACCCGTACCCCTTGGTCGGCGAGGTTCTGCGCCTTCTGCGGGTCGCGGACGCTGACGCCGATGCGGGCCGCCGGTACGCGCGTCAGCAGCCTCTCGACGATCTGACGCCCCAGCTGTCCGGTGGCTCCGGTCACGATGATCATGGTGTGCTCCCGTGTCGCGACGAGGTGGTTCCAGTGGAAACACTTTCAAGGCATCATCGATAATAACGATGGAACCAGCGGTGCGGTATCGTTGATTCATGCCATTGCCTTCACGCGGCCGGGACGGCGCCACCGGCACCGCGTCCGGGACCGCCGTCGAGTCCGCCAGCGCGTCCCCGGCCCGGGAGCAGACCAGGCAGCGGGTCATCGAGGCCGCCATCGGCCTGCTGACGCGCGGGGGCCGCGACGCGGTCACCACCCGCGCCGTCGCCGATGCGGCGGGCCTGCAGCCGCCGGCCATCTACCGGCTGTTCGGCGACAAGGACGGGCTGCTCGACGCCGTGGCCGAGCACGGCTTCGCCGCGTTCCTCGCCACCAAGCACATCGACCCCGACCCCCGGGACCCGATCGAGGACCTGCGAGCCGGCTGGGACGTCGCGGTCGAGTTCGGCCTGGCCAACCCCGCGCTGTACACCCTGATGTACACCGAACCCACCGGGACCACCTCCGCCGCCTTCAAGGCCGGCATGGAGATCCTGATGGGCCGCATCCGGCGCCTCGCCGCCGGCGGCTGGCTCCGCGTCGACGAGGAACTCGCGGCCCAGATCATCCACGCCACGGCGCGCGGCGCCGTGCTCACCTGGCTGTCCCTGCCCCAGGACCGGCGCGACCCGGCCCTGTTGACCACCCTTCGGGAGTGCATGGTCGCCGCCGTCACCAACCGGCAGCCGGCCGTGAAGGAGCCGGGCCCGGCCGGCGCCGCCCGCGCCCTGCGCGCCGCGCTGCCCGAACAGACGAAGCTCAGCAGCGCCGAGCAGCATCTGCTGGGGGAGTGGCTGAACCGCCTCGCCGCCGACGGCTGATCACCGGCGGCTGAAACGGGCGACGCCACCCCGGCCCCGGTGTCACCTGATGGCGCACCACGCCTCGGACCGTCGCGAGCCGCCCTGGCGGACGGCGACGGAACGAGCAGCCCGTGGCCCCGAGCGCTCGGGACCGGCTCAGCCGCGCAGGTGGTTCAGCAGCGCGTCGCCCGCCGGATAGGGGCGCTCGGCGGGACGGAGCTGCCGGGCGGCCTCCAGAGCACCGTCCCTCACCTGAGCCTGGATCGTGTGCGCGAGTGTGGTGACGTCGTCGATCGAGACGATCCACTGCTCCGCGTAGCGCTCGGCGGCCTCGCCGGCGAGGCCGAGTTGAAGCGAACGGTGGGGAAGCGGCTGAAGGTGCAGATCGTGTTCGGGATCCCACTGCACCCGGGCCGGGGCCCGCTTCAGCTGGCGCTTCCCGGCGGTGCTGGCCGGCGGGGGGGGGGCGCGCCCGGCCGGGGGGGGCCCCCAGGGGGGGGGGCCGGGTTTTTATTGGTTTGAATAGGGGGC
>NZ_JBHXTQ010000148.1:0-6404 GCF_042677305.1 Kitasatospora sp. NPDC127121
GGCACGGCCAGGGCCACCACGGCGCCGCTGCGGGCGTCCAGCACCGGCGAGCCGGCCGGCACCGCGACGCCGGCGACCACCGGCGGGTCGAGCAGCAGCACCCCGCCGACCCCGCCGTACCCGGCCCCGGCGGCACCCAGCAGACCGCAACGCAGCGCCACCACGCGCCCGTCCTCGCCGGCCAGCGCGGGCAGCAGCACCTCGCGCCCGGCCCCGAGGGCCGCGACGGGCAGCGGCGGCACGGGCAGCCCGCCGACCGCGTCGGTGCGCAGCAGGGCGAGCCCGTGCCCGGGCAGCGGCAGTACGGCGTCCGGGCCCAGCACCCTGGTCTGCCCGCCGGGGGTGTGCAGGACGATCCGGTCCAGGCCGGTGACGCTCTCGTGGGCGGTGAGGACGGTGCCCTGCGGGTCGGCGACGAACCCTAAGCCGTGCAGTCGCCCGTTGAGGTCGCGGATCCGCAGCAGGTACCGCCCCGGGTCTCCCGCCACGCCGTCGCCGTCCAGGAATCCCGGCATTCGCACTGCCCTCCCCGCAGGCCGGACGGCCCGGGGGCGGGCTCGTCACGGCGACCTGCTCGCCGTCGGGGAGCCTGCCCGCCCGGGAGGCGGCCCCACCGCGCCTGCGCCGCTCACCACGGGCGTTCACCTCGCGCGCTCCCCCGGGCGGGTGACCCGTCCCTCGCCGGAACGAACCTCCGGACCTCACCCGGAACCCCGGACCTCGCCGAAACACCCCCCGAACGAGCGAAACCCCTCCCGGGACGACTCCCGAACGAGCGAAACCCCCGCCGGAAGACTCCCGACGGGGGTGACGCGTGCGCTGCGGGGCGTCAGCCGACGAAGACCGCGACCGGCTTCGCCTGCCCGCCCGTCTCCTCGACCAGCGCGAGGAAGCGCCCGTCCGGCCCGAACACCGCGATCGGCCCGTCCACGCCCAGCCCGGGCGCCTTGAGCCGGGCACCGTGCGACAGCTTCTCCGCCTGCGACTCGTCCAGGTCCCAGCGCGGGAAGGCGGCGGCCGCGGCCTCCCCGATCGGCAGCACCTGCAGCCCCGCCGGGGACTCGCCGGTGACCGCGGCCTCCAGCTGCTCCAGGGTGTGCGCCGACTCCACCGAGTACGGCCCGACCCTGGTGCGCCGCAGCGCGGTGAGGTGGCCGCCGACGCCGAGCCCGGCGCCCAGGTCGCGGGCCAGCGCCCGGATGTAGGTGCCGGAGGAGCACTCGACGGTCACGTCCAGGTCGATCACCGGCGTGCCGTCCTCGGCGAGCGCCGCGCGCTGTGCGTGCACGGTGAAGGAGTGGATCGTGGTGGGCCGGGCCGCGAGCTCGAAGTCCTCGCCCTCGCGCACCCGCGCGTACGACCGCTTGCCGTCGATCTTGATCGCGCTGACCTTGGAGGGCACCTGCATGATCTCGCCGGTGAGCACGGCGATCCCGGCGTCGATCGCCTCCCTGGTCACCCCGTCGGCCGGGGCGGACGCGGTGACCTCGCCCTCCCGGTCGTCGGTGACGGTGGTCTGGCCGAGCCGGATGGTCGCCTCGTACGTCTTGGCGGTGAGCATCAGGTGGCCGAGCAGCCGGGTGGCCCGCTCGACGCCGATCACCAGCACGCCGGTGGCCATCGGGTCGAGCGTGCCGGCGTGCCCGACCTTCCGCGTCCCGGCCAGCCATCGCAGCTTGGCGACGACCCCGTGGGAGGTGATGCCCTCGGGCTTGTCGACGATCACCAGGCCGTCCGGGCCGGTGCCTTTGCGCTTCATCAAGTTCTTTCTCTAAAAAGCGGTCAAGAGATGATCAACGTACCGGTCGCAGCGCGCTCCGGAACCGTTCGACCACCGCGGCCACATCCTCCCGGGCGCTGAACCCGGCCGCGAAGACGTGCCCGCCGCCACCCAGCTCGGCGCAGGCGGCGGCGACGTCCACCGCGCCCTTGGAACGCGAGGAGCCCCGCAGCGTGCCGTCCGGGTCCTGCTTGAGCACCAGCGCCACCTCGGCCTCGGCCGGGCGGCGCAGGATGTCGATCAGCCCCTCGATCTCCTCGACCGTGACGCTGAACAGCACCAGGTCCTGGTACGGCACCCAGGTCCACACCAGGCCCAGCCCGCCGGCCGCGTCCGGCTCGTAGACGGCCCGGTCGAGCGCGCCCGCGAGCACCTTGAGGTAGCCGAAGGAGGAGGTGTCCCACAGCTGCCGGGAGATCAGGTCGTGCCGGATGCCGGTGGCCAGCAGCCGCCCGGCGAGTTCGTGGGTGGCGGGCGTGGTGGCCCGGTACTTGAACGAACCGGTGTCGGTGGCGACGCCGGTGTACAGGCAGGTGGCCAGGTCCTGGTCGAGTTCGACGCCGAGCCGGCGCAGCAGTTCGTCGACCAGGACGGCGGTGGCCGGCGCGGTCGGGTCGATCAGCTGGTGGGTGCCGAAGCCCGGATTGGAGGCGTGGTGGTCGATCACCACCAGCACCGGCGCGGCGAAGGCCTTGCCGTGCAGCAGGCCGAGCCGGCTCTCCGCGGCCACGTCGAAGCAGAGCACCAGCTCGGGGACGTCCGGCACCTCGGCGGCCGGCACGATCAGCTCCTGGCCGGGCAGGAAGGCCAGCGACTCGGGCACGATCTGCGGGTCGTCGCCGAAGGAGACCCGCACCCGCTTGCCGAGCCCGCGCAGCGCCAGCGCGGCCGCCAACGAGGAGCCCAGGGCGTCGCCGTCCGGGCAGATGTGGCAGATCAGGTCGATCGACCGGGCCCGCCCGATCTCCGCCACCACCTGCTGCCAGAGCAGCTCGAAACCGCTCTCCTCGGTGCGCGGCCCCGGGAGCGCCACGAGGGCGTCCTCCACCGTGCTGGTGGAAGACGCCCCCGTGGTCGAACCGGCTCGCGAGGCGGCCTTCGCCGGCTCACCCGCCATGACTACTCGTCCTCGTCGTCACGCTCGGCCGCCGGAACCTTGTACGGGTCCGCCTCGCCGGCGTAGGTCGCGCCCGCGGCGGTGGTGCGCACCGCCGCGTCGATGGCCTTGGCCCGGTCGAGCAGGTCGTCGATGTTCCGGGCGTTGTCCGGCAGCGCGTCCGCGACGAAGGTCAGCGTCGGGGTGAAACGCACCCCGATCTTGCCGACCTCGGAGCGGATCACGCCCTTGGCGCTCTCCAGCGCTGCGGCCGTGGCCTCGCGCTCGGTCTCGTCGCCGAAGACGGTGTAGAAGACGGTGGCCTCGCGCAGATCCCCGGTCACCCGGGTGTCGGTGATGGTCACGAACCCCAGTCGCGGGTCCTTGACCCGCCGCTCCAGGGTCTGGGCGACGACCACCTGGATGCGGTCGGCGAGCTTGCGCGCCCTTGCGGTGTCGGTCACGTTGCCTCCTCGTGCAGTGGGTCCGGCATTCGGGTGAGCTGCGCACCCTTCGGGGCCCACGCCCCAAAGTACCGGCCCGCGCCCGGCCTTGCGGGCGCTCTGGGTCCTGATCCGTGTGAGAACGGCGACTTCCGCCGACCGCCTCCACGGCTCTCATTCATCGTCGTCGTTGTGGTACCTCCTCCTCGCGGAGAGGAGCTGCACCTCGGGGCGGCCGGCGACCAACCGCTCACAGCTGTCCAGGATCTCGGTGACGTATCCGGCATCGCCGGCCACCACCGCGAGGCCGATCTCGGCCCTGCGGTGCAGATCCTGGTTCCCGGTCTCGGCAGCGCACACGCTGTACTTGCGCTGCAGTTCGGCCACGATGGGCCGCACGATCGAACGCTTCTCCTTGAGCGAGTGGACGTCGCCCAACAGCAGGTCGAAGGTGAGTGTTCCCACGAACATGTATGACAGGTCTCGCCGACCTGGAAGGCCTCGGGGGGGGGCAGCCCGGAACCGGGCTGCCGGTACTAGGTCTGAACGCTGCGGCATCTGAACGCTGCAACATCAGAACTACCCCGGACCCTACACAGCGAGACCGGGGCCGGTCGACGGAAATACCACCCGTCGACCGGCCCCGGCTTTCACCGACTACGAACGCGGCTTCTCGCGCATCTCGTAGGTCTCGATGATGTCCTCGACCTTGATGTCGTTGAACGACCCCAGGGTGACACCGGCCTCGAAGCCCTCGCGGACCTCGGTCGCGTCGTCCTTGAAGCGGCGCAGACCCTCGATGTTGAGGCTCTCCGCCACGACCTTGCCGTCGCGGATGAGGCGGGCCTTGGCGTTGCGGCGCAGCAGGCCCTCGCGGACGATGACACCCGCGATGTTGCCGAACTTGGAGGAGCGGAACACCTCGCGGATCTCCGCGGAGCCGAGGCGCACCTCCTCGTACTCGGGCTTGAGCATGCCCTTGAGGGCGTTCTCGATCTCCTCGATCGCCTGGTAGATGACCGAGTAGTACCGGACGTCCACGCCTTCCTTGTCGGCCGCGGTACGCGCACGGCCTTCGGCGCGCACGTTGAAGCCGATGATGATGGCGTCCGAACCCATCGCCAGGTTGACGTCGGACTCGGTGATCGCACCCACACCGCGGTGCAGGATGCGGAGCTCGACCTCCTCGCCCACGTCCAGCTTGACGAGGGCGTCCTCGAGGGCCTCGACCGAACCGGAGACGTCACCCTTGATGATGAGGTTGAGCTGCTCGATCTCGCCGGCGGCGATGGCCTTGTCCAGGTCCTCCAGGGACACCCGGACCCGACGCTGCGCGAAGGCGGCGTTGCGGTCGCGGGCCGAGCGCTTCTCGGCGATCTGACGGGCGGTGCGGTCCTCGTCGACGACGATGAAGCTGTCGCCGGCGCGGGGCACCGAGGTCAGACCGAGCAGCAGCACCGGGCGGGACGGGCCGGCCTCGGCGAGGCTGTTGCCGTTCTCGTCCAGCATCGCGCGGACGCGGCCGTAGGCGTCGCCGACCACGATCGAGTCGCCGACGCGGAGGGTACCGCGCTGCACGAGCACGGTCGCCATGGCGCCGCGGCCCTTGTCGAGGTGGGCCTCGATGGCGATACCCTGCGCGTCCTGCTCGGGGTTGGCCCGCAGGTCGAGCGAGGCGTCCGCGGTGAGGACCACGGCCTCCAGCAGCTGCTCGATGTTGAGGCCCTGGCGCGCGGAGATGTCGACGAACATGGTGTCGCCGCCGTACTCCTCGGCCACCAGACCGAACTCGGTCAGCTGACCGCGGACCTTGGTCGGGTCGGCGCCCTCGACGTCGATCTTGTTGACGGCGACCACGATCGGCACACCCGCGGCCTTGGCGTGGTTCAACGCCTCGACCGTCTGCGGCATGACACCGTCGTTGGCCGCGACCACCAGGATCGCGATGTCGGTGGACTTGGCACCACGGGCACGCATGGCGGAGAACGCCTCGTGACCCGGGGTGTCGAGGAAGGTGATCGGGCGCTGCTCGCCGTTCACCTCGGTGACGACCTGGTAGGCACCGATGTGCTGGGTGATGCCACCGGCCTCGCCGGCCACCACGTTGGACTTGCGGATGGCGTCCAGCAGGCGGGTCTTACCGTGGTCGACGTGACCCATGACGGTGACGACCGGCGGGCGCGGGGCCAGCTGGTCCTCGTCGCCCTCGTTCGCACCGAAGTCGATGTCGAACGACTCCAGCAGCTCGCGGTCCTCGTCGTCGCGGCTGACGATCTCCAGGATGAAGCCCATCTCGCCGGCCAGCAGCTCGAGGGTCGCGTCGGAGACCGACTGCGTCGCGGTGACCATCTCACCGAGGTTGAACATGACGGAGACGAGCGCGGCCGGGTTGGCGTTGATCTTCTCCGCGAAGTCCATCAGCGAGGCGCCGCTCGACAGGCGAACGGTCTGGCCGTTGCCGCGAGGCAGCATCACACCGCCGACGGACGGGGCCTGCATGGCCTCGTACTCCTGGCGCTTCGCCCGCTTCGACTTGCGGCCACGCGCCGGGCGACCGCCCGGGCCACGACCGAAGGCGCCCTGCGTGCCACCACGGGCACCCGGGCCGCCGGGACGACCACCGAAACCACCGGGACGCGGGCCGAAGCCGCCGCCACCACCGGGGGCACCGCCACCGGGACGCGGACCGCCGAAGCCGCCGCCACCGGCCGGACGCGAGCCCGGACCGGCCGGACGACCCTGGAAGCCCGGACGGGCGCCACCGGCACCCGGACCACCCGGACGGCCACCGGGGCCACCGGGGCCACGGCCGCCGGGGCCCGGACGCGGGCCCGGAGCCGGACGCTGCGGCATCATGCCCGGGTTCGGGCGCGGCATGCCGGACGGGGACGGGGCGCCGGGGCGCGGACCGGCCGGACGCGGCATGCCGTCGGGACGCGGACGGTCGCCACCGGGACGCGCGGCGCCACGGTCAGCGCCGGGAGCACCAGCGGGACGCGGACGGTCGCCACCGGGACGCGCGGCGCCACGGTCGGCACCGGGAGCACCGGCGGGACGCGGACGGTCGCCGCCCGGACGCGCGGCG
>NZ_JBHXTQ010000149.1:0-6090 GCF_042677305.1 Kitasatospora sp. NPDC127121
GGTCTCGGGGACCGACGCCGTCGTCCACTCCGTCCGTCAGAAGGCCGCGGCGAGCCGCTTCACCGCCTGCTCGACCCGCTCGTCGGTCTCGGTGACCGCCACCCGGACGTGCCGCGCGCCCGCCTCGCCGTAGAACTCCCCGGGCGCCACCAGGATGCCGAGCTCGGCCAGCGCGCCCACCGTCACCCAGCAGGGCTCGTCCCTGGTCGCCCAGAGGAAGAGCGCGCCCACCGAGTGGTCGATCCGGAAGCCGCACTCCAGCAGCGCCGCGCGCAGCACGGCCCGCCGCCGGGCGTAGCTCCCGCGCTGCCCCGCCAGGTGCGAGTCGTCGCCGAGCGCCGCCACCATGGCGGCCTGCACCGGGGCGGGCACCATGTGTCCGGCGTGCTTGCGCACCTCCAGCAGCGTGGCGATCACCGCCGGGTCCCCGGCAGCGAACCCGGCCCGGTAGCCGGCCAGGTTGGAGCGCTTGGAGAGCGAGTGCACGGCCAGGACCCCCTCGTGGCTGCCACCGCTGATCTCGGGGTGCAGCACCGAGCGGGTCTCGCCCTCCCAGACGTGGTCGAGGTAGCACTCGTCGTTCACCACGAGGGCGCCGCGTTCCCGCGCCCAGCCGACGATCGCGCGCAGCTCGGCGGTGCCGAGGACGCGGCCCTCCGGGTTGGACGGGGAGTTCAGCCAGACCACCCTGGGGGCGGGGCCGTCGTAGTCCAGCGGCGAGGCCGTCCGGACCAGCCGGGCACCCGCCAGCCGGGCGCTCACCTCGTACGTGGGGAAGGCGAGTTCGGGCACCAGGACGACGTCGGAGGGGCCCAGGCCGAGCATGGTGGGCAGCCAGGCGATCAGCTCCTTGGTGCCGACCGCGGGGATCACCGCGGACGGGTCCACGCTCACGCCCTCGCGCCGCAGCAGCCATGCCGCGACGGCCTCGCGGAGCTGCGGCGTACCCTCCGTGGACGGGTAGCCGGGGGCGTCCGCGGCGGCGGCCAGGGCCGCGCGGACGACGGCCGGCGTCCGGTCCACCGGGTCGCCGAGCGCCAGGTTGACCAGCCCGTCGGGGTGGGCGGCGGCGAGCTTGCGGTAGGGGAGCAGGACGTCCCAGGGGAACTTCGGCAGCCGCTCGATCATGCCCGGGCCCCCTTCGCGACGGTGCGGGCCAGCGGCGGCGCCTGGCAGTCGGAGTCGATGCCCCAGGAGACGATCCGCTCCGGGGTGATCCGGATCAGCTCGTCGTCGACGTGCGGCAGGACCTCCTTGCCGCCGGTGGGGAGCGCCTGCGCGGTGCCGCGGATCTCCAGGCCCCGGACCACCCAGTCCGCCGGGTCCAGCACGTCGTCCACGACCAGCGAGACCTTCGGATTCTCTTGCACGTGGCGGTACTTGAGGCTGCGGGCCATGCCGCGACCGGTCACATCGATGGTGCCGAGGCCGGCGTTGTAGTGGAAGCCGAGCGGGACGACGTGCGGCTGCCCGCGACCGTCCACGGTGGCCAGGCGGGCGAGCGACTGCGAGGCCAGGTAGGCGGCCTCGTTCGCGGTGAAGGGCATGACGGGTCCTCACATCGGTCGGATCAGGGATTCCGCCGACGCTAGGCGTCGCCCTTCGAGCCGCTTTCGTGCCCCGCCCGCGCCAGGGCTGCCAAGAGCGCTGGACACCGGCTCGAAGCGGCGCTGGCACGGTGGGCCCGTCGTACAGGAGCCGGCAGCGGAGGGCGCGATGGACTGCGATGTGGTGGTGGCGGGTGCGGGGCCGACGGGCCTGATGCTCGCCTGCGAGCTGGCGTTGGGCGGTGCCCGGACGCTGGTGGTGGAGCGTAGGGAGGAGCCGGAGAAACACTCGAAGGCCATGGGCATGCAGGGCCGCACCGTGGAACTGCTGGAACTGCGCGGGCTGCTCGACCGGTTCCTGGAGGGCGCGGGCCTGCTCAAGGGCGGCAACTTCGCCAGCCTGGGCGTGCCGATGCGGTTCGAGGAGTTCGACACCCGGCACCCGTACGTGCTGCTGGTGCCGCAGCTGCGCACGGAGGAGCTGCTGGCCGAGCGGGCGCGGGAACTCGGCGTGCGGATCGTCCGGGGCGCTCCCGTCACCGGCTTCACCCAGGACGAGGACGGCGTGACCGTCGAGACCGGGACCGGCACCGTCCGGGCACGCTACCTGGTCGGCTGCGACGGCGGCGGCAGTACCGTACGCCGGCAGGCGGGGATCGCCTTCACCGGCCAGGACCCGCACATGTACGCGCTGATCGGGGACATGCGGTTCCGAGGTGAGCTGCCGCGCGGTGAGGGACTGGGGCCGATGCGCCCGGTGGGTCTGGTCAACCCGGAGAAGAGGTCCTGGTTCGGCGCCTTCCAGCACAAGCCGGACGTCTACCGGGCCACCGTCGCCTGGTTCGGCGAGCCCTTCCCCGACCGCAACGCGCCGGTCACCGAGGAGGAGATGCGCGCGGCCCTGGTCGAGCACACCGGCGGCGACCACGGGATGCACGACGTCACCTGGCTGTCCCGGCTCACCGACGTCTCCCGGCTGGCCGGGGCGTACCGCAGCGGCCGGGTGCTGCTGGCCGGCGACGCGGCGCACATCCACCTGCCGGCCGGCGGGCAGGGGCTCAACCTCGGCATCCAGGACGCGGTGAACCTCGGCTGGAAGCTCGCGTCCGTGGTACGCGGCCAGGGCGGCGAGGAGTTGCTGGACAGCTACCAGGGCGAGCGGCGCCCGGTCGCCGACGGCGTGGTGCGCAACACCCGGACCCAGGCCGTGCTGATCGACCCGGACCCGAGGTACGACGCGCTGCGCCAGACCTTCCGCGAGCTGATGGCACTGCCGGACACCAACCGCCACATCGCCGGGATGCTGTCCGGCTTCGACGTCGCCTACGGGACGGGTGACCACCCGTCGGTCGGGCGCCGGATGCCGGACGCCGACCTGCTCACCGCCGGGGGCGGCCGACGGATCAGCGGCTGCTTCACCGAGGCGCGCGGGCTGCTGCTGCTGCCCGACCCCGGACCGGCCGCCTCGCCACCGGCCGCCTCGCCACTGGCCGCCTGGGCCGACCGCGTCACCACCGTGACCGCCAAGGTCGCGGGCGCGGAGCCCGACCTCGCCTTCCTGATCCGCCCTGACGGCTACGTCGCCTGGGCCGGGCCCCCGGCGCGGCGCGAGGAGCTCCGCCACGCCGCGACCACCTGGTTCGGCGCCGCCTGAGAACCGCACGACCCGCACGACCCGCACGACACCCGCAGCACACCGAGAGAGGGAGAAGATGACTTCAGTCACCGGCAGCCCCGCCGCCCGCGCGCGCCGGATCGTCGCACTCAACACCGCCTACTTCCAAGCGAAGGCGCTCCAGAGCGCGGTGGAGCTCGGCCTCTTCGAGCTACTGGCGGACCGCTCCGCCGGCGTCGACGAGATCCGGTCCGAACTGGGCGTCGACCACCGGCTGTTCAAGGACTTCCTGGACGCCCTGGTCGGCCTCGACCTGCTGACGGCCGAGGACGGCCGCTACCGCGCCGCCCCGCTCGCCGAGGAGTTCCTGCTCCCGGACGCTCCGACCTACCTGGGCGGCACCGCCCAGCAGCACGCCCGGCTGCACTTCCACGCCTGGGCGCAGCTGACCGACGCGCTGCGCGACGGCAAGGCCAAATCCGCCGTCGCCGCGCAGGGTCCGCTGGCCTACCCCAAGCACTACGAGGACCTCGACCGCGCCCGCCAGGTCATGGCGCACATGGACGCCCACAACGGGTTCACCGCGGACGAGCTGGCCCGCCAGCTCGACTGGAGCCGCTACACGTCCTTCGTGGACGTCGGCGGCGCGCGCGGCAACGTGGCCTCCCGGATCGCCTCGGCCCACCCGCACCTGCGGGGCGCCGTCTTCGACCTGCCGGCGCTGCGCCCGCTCTTCGACGAGCTGGTGAGCACGGCCGGGACGGCCGACCGGGTCACCTTCCACGGCGGCGACTTCTTCGCCTCCCCGATGCCGGAGGCCGATGTGGTGATCCTCGGCCACGTGCTGCCCGACTGGCCGGTCGACGACCGCCGGGAGCTGCTGCGGCGCGCCCACAAGGCGGTGCGGCCCGGCGGCGCGGTGGTGCTCTACGACGCCATGATCGACCCGGACGAGCGGGACCCGGAGGTCCTGCTGCAACGGATCAACCACACCATGATCCGGGACGACAGCTCCGCGTACTCGCTCCAGCAGGCCCGCGACTACCTGGAGGAGGCCGGCTTCACGGTCGACCGGGTGACCGCCACCGACACCATCACCCGGGACCACTTCGCCATCGGCGTCAAGTCCGCCTGAACGGAAGGGAGAACGACGTGACGGAGCACGCCGCACCGCAGGCGGAACAGCCGTACGACGTGGTCATCGTCGGCACCGGCCTGTCGGGCACCATGCTCGGCTCGATCCTGGCCAAGCAGGACTTCCGCGTCCTGCTGCTCGACGGCACCCACCACCCCCGGTTCGCCGTCGGCGAGTCGACCATCGGGCAGACGCTGGTGGTGCTGCGGCTGATCGCCGACCGGTACGGGATCCCGGAGATCGCCCACCTGGCGAGCTTCGAGGACGTGCTGGCCAACGTGAGCAGCGCGCACGGGCAGAAGAGCAACTTCGGGTTCATGTTCCACGAGGACGGCGAGGAGCCGGACCCGAACCTCACCAGCCAGTTCCGCATCCCCGGGATCGTCGGCAACGCCGCGCACTTCTTCCGGCAGGACACCGACGCGTACATGTTCCACACCGCTGTCCGCTACGGCTGCGACGCGCGGCAGGACTACCGGGTGGAGCGCGTCGACCTCGACGACGACGGGGTCACGGTGGTCGGCGCGGACGGCAGCAGCTACCGCGCCCGCTACCTGGTCGACGCCAGCGGGTTCCGCTCGCCGCTGGCCAAGCAGCTGGGGCTGCGGGAGGAGCCCAGCCGGCTCAAGCACCACGCGCGCTCGATCTTCACGCACATGGTCGGGGTGGAGGCGATCGACGACCACCTGGACACGCCCGACGGGCTGCGTCCGCCGGTGCCGTGGAACGACGGGACGATGCACCACATCTTCGAGCGCGGCTGGATGTGGATCATCCCGTTCGACAACCACCCCGGGGCCACCAATCCCCTGTGCAGCGTGGGCATCCAGCTCGACCCGAGGACGTACCCGGCGCGCCAGGACCTCACCGCCGAGGAGGAGTTCTGGTCCCACGTGGACCGCTTCCCCGCGGTGCGGCGGCAGTTGGAGGGCGCCCGGAGCGTGCGCGAGTGGGTCCGGACGGACCGGATGCAGTACTCCTCGACCCGGACGGTCGGCGAGCGCTGGTGCCTGATGTCGCACGCGGCCGGGTTCATCGACCCGCTGTTCTCCCGGGGGCTGTCCAACACCTGCGAGATCATCAACGCGCTGTCCTGGCGGCTGATGGCGGCGCTGCGCGAGGACGACTTCTCGCTGGAGCGGTTCGCCTACGTGGAGCGGCTGGAGCAGGGCCTGCTGGACTACAACGACCGGCTGGTGAACAACTCGTTCATCTCCTTCTCCCACTACCCGTTGTGGAACTCGGTGTTCCGGATCTGGGCCTCGGCCAGCGTGATCGGCGGCAAGCGCATCCTCAACGCGCTGACCGCGACCAAGGAGACCGGTGACGACACGCACTGCCAGGCCCTGGACGACAACCCGTACCCGGGGCTGTGGTGCCCGCTGGACTTCTACAAGGAGGCCTTCGACGAGCTCACCGAGCTGTGCGAGGCCGTGGACGCCAAGCGGATGACGGCCGAGGAGGCCGCCGCCACCCTGGAGCAGCGGGTGCGGGAGTCGGACTGGATGCTGCCCGCGCTGGGCTTCAACGACCCCGACACCCATCACATCAACCCGACGGCCGAGAAGATGATCCAGCTCGCACAGTGGGCCACCGACCACCCCCGCCCGGAGATCCGGGAGCTGCTGGCCGCCAGCGCCGAGGAGGTCAAGGCCGCCATGCGCAGGAGCTAGGGTCCTGTCCGGCCGAGGACGGCCGGCGGGACCGCCGAGGGCCGCGCCCCGGGGGCGGTTCCCCCGGCGCGGCCCCCTACCGCGTCGGCGCGCCCCGCAGCCCACGGCCCCCCCGGGCAG
>NZ_JBHXTQ010000150.1:0-5899 GCF_042677305.1 Kitasatospora sp. NPDC127121
CCCACGGGGGTGGTGACGGCGGGCCCACCGGCCAGTCCTCCCGCACGCTCGCCTTCGACCACGCGCGCATCCTCGCCGACGGCCTCGACCGCGTCCGGGCCAAACTCGAGTACAGCCCGCTCGCCACCGCCTTCCTGCCCTACGACTTCACCATCCCCGACCTGCGCGCCGTCTACGAGGCCGTCTGGGACGAGAAGCTCCACCCCGGCAACTTCCACCGCAAGGTCCTCTCCGTCCCCGGCTTCGTCGAGAGCACCGGCGCCACCACCGCCCGCGGCGGCGCCCGCGGCGGCCCCAGGGCCCGCACCTACCACGCCGGAGACGCCAGCCTCCTGCACCCCGCCCTGCTCCGCCCCACCCGCGACGGCGAACTCCGCTGACGGCCGCCGCGCGCACCCGGCTACCATCCGGCCATGACCACTGACGACCCGACACACGCGGTCAACCAGCCGTTCTCCCACTGCCACTTCTGCGGCACCTCCTACCCGGCAGGCACCGACCGCTGGCCCCGCACCTGCCCCGGCTGCGCCGAGATCAGCTACCGCAACCCGCTGCCCGTCGTGGTCACCCTCCTCCCGGTCACCCGCCCCGACGCCGACCCCACCCTCGTCGTCATCCGCCGCACCATCGAGCCCGGCTACGGCCAACTCGCCTTCCCCGGCGGCTACGTGGACTACGGCGAGAGCTGGCAGCAGGCGTGCGTGCGCGAACTGTGCGAGGAGACCGGCATCCTGGCCGACGCCGCCGACATCACCCTGGTCGCCACCGACTCCGACGCCAGGGGCGGCTTCCTCTGCCTCTTCGGCCTGCTCCCGGCCCGTCCGCTCGCCGAACTCCCGCCCTCGCGCCCCACCGACGAGACCGACGGCTGGCAGCTCGCCGCCCCCGACACCCCGCTCGCCTTCCCCTTCCACACCCGGGTCTCCCGCTCCTGGTTCGGCGGCGAGTTCAGCGGTGAGTCCAGCGGCGGGATCTCCGGCCGCTGACCGGCCCGGCACCCACCGGGCGGACCCTGGCGCAGCGGCCGCTCGCATGGCATGGTCTGCACCGACAGCCCAACCGGACGGGCCTGCCACAAGCACTCCCGTCCCCACCACCGGCCGGGAGACCACCACCGTGAGCACCCCACCCCAGGACCAGCCGCTCTGGCGCCCCAACCCCGCTCGCGCCGCAGCCACCAGCCTGGTGGCCTTCCAGGCCTGGGCCGCCGAACACCACGGCGCCCCGGCCGCCCCGCTCGCCCCGGCCGCCGACGACCAGCAGGCCGCCCAGCGCTACGCCGACCTGCACGCCTGGTCCACCGCCGACCTCGACCGCTTCTGGACCGCGATCACCCAGTGGTTCGACGTCCGCTTCACCCAGGCCCCCGAGGCCGTCCTCGCCGACCCCGCCATGCCCGGCGCCCGCTGGTTCCCCGGCGCCCGCCTCAACTACGCCGAACACGCCCTGCGCGCCGCCGAGGACCCGGCCAACGCCGACCGCCCGGCCGTCCTGCACCTCGACGAGACCACCGAACAGCCGGCCGTCCTCACCTGGTCCGAACTGCGCCGCCAGGTCGGCTCGTTGGCCGCCGCCCTGCGCGCCCGGGGCATCGGCCCCGGTGACCGCGTCAGCGCCTACCTGCCCAACATCCCGCAGGCCGCCGTCGCCCTCCTCGCCACCGCCGCCGTCGGCGCGATCTGGACCAGCTGCGCCCCCGACTTCGGCGCCCGCAGCGTCCTGGACCGCCTCCAGCAGATCGAACCCGCCGTCCTCTTCGCCGTCGACGGCTACCACTACGGCGGCAAGGACCACGACCGCACCGAGGTCGTCGCCGAACTGCGCCGTGAACTCCCCACCCTGCGCACCGTCGTCCACGTCCCGCTGCTCGGCGCCCCCGCCCCCGAGGGCGCCCTGCACTGGGACGACCTGGTCGCCGACGACGTCGAGCCGGTCTACGAGGCCGTCCCCTTCGACCACCCGCTCTGGGTGCTCTACTCCTCCGGCACCACCGGCCTGCCCAAGGCCATCGTCCAGAGCCAGGGCGGCATCCTGCTCGAACACCTCAAGCAGGCCGGCCTCCACCTCGACCTCGGCCCCCGGGACCGCTTCCTCTGGTACACCTCCACCGGCTGGATGATGTGGAACTTCCTGCTGGCCGGCCTCCTGGTCGGGGCCACGATCGTCACCTACGACGGCAGCCCCGGCCACCCCGACACCGGCGCGCTCTGGTCGGTCGCCGCCCGTACCCGCGCCACCGTCCTCGGCACCTCCGCCGCCTACGTGATCGCCAGCCGTAAGGCCGAGCTGCACCCCGGCCGGGACCTCGACCTCTCCGCCGTCCGCTGCATCGGCACCACCGGCTCCCCGCTCCCGCCCGACGGCTTCCGCTGGATCTACGAGGAGGTCAAGGAGGACGTCTGGCTCGCCTCCGTCAGCGGCGGCACCGACGTCTGCTCCTGCTTCGTCGGCGGCGTCCCCACCCTGCCTGTCCACCTCGGCGAGATCCAGGCGCCCTGCCTCGGCGCCGCCGTCGAGTCCTGGGACGTCCAGGGCCACCCGCACACCGACACCGTCGGCGAACTCGTCGTCACCAAGCCCATCCCGTCCATGCCCACCGGTTTCTGGAACGACCCCGAGGGCACCCGGTACCACGACAGCTACTTCGACATGTACCCCGGCGTCTGGCGCCACGGCGACTGGATCACCGTCACCTCCCGCGGCACCGTCGTCATCCACGGCCGCTCCGACTCCACGCTCAACCGCCAGGGCGTCCGGATGGGCTCCTCGGACATCTACGAGGTCGTCGAACGCCTCCCCGAGATCGCCGAATCCCTGGTCATCGGCCTGGAGGAGCCCGACGGCGGCTACTGGATGCCGCTGTTCGTCGTCCTCGCCCCCGGTGCCGAGCTCGACGAGGGGCTGACCGGCCGCATCCGCACCTCGCTGCGCACCGAACTCTCCCCGCGCCACGTCCCCGACGAGGTCATCGCGGTGCGCGGCCTCCCGCACACCCTCACCGGCAAGCGCATCGAGGTCCCGGTCAAGCGGATCCTCTCCGGCACCCCGCTGGAGCAGGCCGTCAACCCCGGCTCCGTCGACGACATCGACCACCTGCGCTTCTTCGAGCAGCTCCGCCGCGACCGGCAGAGCCCCGCCTGACCGGAAACGCCGAAGGGGTGCTCCCACCGGACCCGGTGGGAGCACCCCTTCCTGCTGTTCGCCCGTCCTACTCGCCCGACAGCACCTGCTGCACGGCGGCCCGCGCCTCCTCGGCGCTGTCCGTCGCCCGGGCCGCCTCGGCCGCCCGGCGGCACTGCGCCAGCGTGTACTTGGCCAGCGTCGAGCGCACGTAGGGGATCGAGGCCGAGCCCATCGAGAGGCTGGTGACGCCCAGACCGGTCAGCACCACGGCCAGCAGCGGGTCGGCGGCCGCCTCACCGCAGACGCCGCAGCTCTTGCCGGTCGCCTGCGCCGCCTCGGCGGCCGCGGCGATCAGGTCCAGCAGCGCCGGCTGCCACGGGTCCTGCAGCCGGGCCAGCGCGCCCACCTGACGGTCGGCGGCGAAGGTGTACTGCGCGAGGTCGTTGGTCCCCAGCGACAGGAACTCGACCTCCTGGAGGATCGACCGGGCCCGCAGCGCGGCCGACGGGATCTCCACCATCGCGCCGAACTTGGCCTCCAGCCCCGCCTCGCGGCACGCCTGGGCGAAGTCCTTGGCGTCCTTGCGGTCGGCCACCATCGGGGCCATCACCTCAAGGTGCACCGGCAGGCCCTCGGCGGCCCTGGCCAGCGCCCGCAGCTGCGTCCGCAGCACCTCCGGGTGCTCCAGCAGGGTGCGCAGACCGCGCACACCGAGCGCCGGGTTCGGCTCGTCGGCGGGGGTGAGGAAGTCCAGCGGCTTGTCCGCGCCCGCGTCCAGCGCCCGGACCACGACCCGGCCCTCCGGGAACGCCTCCAGCACCTTGCGGTACGCCTCGACCTGCTTCTCCTCGGTGGGCGCCTTCGCGGAGTCGTCCAGGAAGAGGAACTCGGTCCGGAACAGGCCGACGCCCTCGGCGCCGTTCTCCAGCGCGGCCGGCACGTCCGCCGGGCCGCCCACGTTGGCCAGCAGCGGCACGCGGTGGCCGTCCGAGGTCTGCCCCGGGCCGGAGGATGCGGCCAGCGCGGCCTTGCGCTGGGCGGCGACCGCCCGCAGCTCGTCCTGCTTCTCCTGCGAGGGCTCCAGCAGCACGTCACCGGAGCTGCCGTCCACGGCGACGACGGTGCCCTCGGCGACGTCCGTCGCAGCGGGCAGCGCGACCACGGCCGGCACGCCCAACGCCCGCGCCAGGATGGCGCTGTGGCTGGTCGGCCCGCCCTCCTCGGTCACGAAGCCGAGCACCAGCGTCGGGTCGAGCAGCGCGGTGTCGGCCGGCGCCAGGTCCCGCGCGAACAGCACGTACGGCTCGTCGCTGTCCGGCACGCCCGGCATCGGCACGCCCAGCAGCCGGGCCACGATGCGGTTGCGGACGTCGTCCAGGTCGGCGACCCGCCCGGCCAGGTAGTCGCCGGCGGAGGCGAGCAGCGCCCGGTAGGCGGCGAAGGCGTCGTACACACCGCGCTCGGCGCTGCTGCCGACGGCGATCCGGCGGGACACGTCGGCCATCAGCTCCGGGTCCTGCGCCATCAGCGCCTGGGCCTCCAGGACGGCCTGCGCCTCGCCACCGGCCAGGTTGCCGCGGGCGATCAGGTCCGCGGCGACCGCCTCGACGGCGGCCTGAGCGCGGGCCTGCTCGCGCGGGGCGTCCTCGGTCGGGATCTGGGTGGCCGGGGGCTCCAGCACCGCCGTCCCCATGTGCCGCACCTGGCCGATCGCGACCCCGTGGCTGACACCCACGCCGCGCAGCGTCTTCTTCATGTCACCTGTCTCCGCTGAGAGGAGCGGCCCCGCCGGGAACCGCTGTGTGCCGGGCCGCCCCGACAACTCCTGCGGGGCGGGTGTGTGCAAAGTAAGAGGTCAGTTCCAGCTGAACAGGGCCTCGCCGGAGACGGCCTCGCCGTCTTCCCGCAGGCCGCCGAGCGAGTCGGCGTTCGCCTCCAGCGCCACGATCGGCGAGATGGGCGACTTGCCCGCGGCCTCGACGGCGGCCGGGTCCCACTTGATGACGGCCTGACCGCGGGTCACCGTGTCGCCCTTGTTGACCAGCAGCTCGAAGCCCTCGCCGTTCAGCTGCACGGTGTCGATCCCCAGGTGGGTCAGTACACCGTGGCCCTCGGCGTCCACCACGACGAACGCGTGCGGGTGCATGGAGACGACGACGCCGTCCACCGGAGCGACCGCCTCGGTCGGCCGGCGCTCCGGGTCGATCGCGGTGCCGGGGCCGACCATCGCGCCGGAGAACACCGGGTCGGGCACGCCGGCGAGCCCGACGACCTTGCCGGTCAGCGGCGACGTCACAGTGGTCATGGTTGTGCCTCCCAAGTGAGCGGTATAGCGAGCGGCCGCGAGCAGCGGCAGGACGATCGACTGAAGCCTAAATCATGTCAACTTCGGACATCTGCTGACATTCCCGGGCGAAGACCCACGCCCAGCCCGGCCCGTCGTCCGGCGGCTCACCGACCGTTTAGTGGTCTAGTCCTCTTAGTCGATGCGCCGCACTCTACAGGCATCTTGGCGAATCGGGACCATTGCTGTATATGCTCGCGAGAGCAACAAATCATGCCGCCGACCGGGTGACACCGGGAGCGCCTCGATTCGCACTCCGGCGGGCGACCCGCTATGGTTGGGCGAGTCGCCGCGACTTGGCGGTTAACACCAGATTTCAGATGCGAAAACCTCCGGTAAACGGGGCGGAAAACATCTGGTAAGCTGGGAACACGAAAGAACGAAGCGCCCGGAGGGCCCGCTGGAAGGCGGTCCGAAGGAAGTGTCCGTTCC
>NZ_JBHXTQ010000151.1:0-5813 GCF_042677305.1 Kitasatospora sp. NPDC127121
CGACCACCGAGCCGATGCCGAAGAACGCGCCATGGGCGAGGGAGGTCACGATGCGGCCGACGAGCATCACTCCCATGGTCGGTGCCACGGCGGAGAGCAGGTTCCCCGCCACGAACAGGCCCATGAGGATCATGAGCATCGTCTTGCGGCCGATCCGGGTGCCGAGCACCGCCATCAGCGGAGCGCCGATGACGACGCCGATCGCGTAACCGGTGACCAGGAGCCCGGCGGAGGGGATGGACACCCCGTAGTCGCCGGCGATCTCGGGCAGCAGGCCCATGACCACGAACTCGGTCGTACCGATCCCGAAAGCCCCGATGGCCAGGGCTAGGAGCGCGAGAGGCATGGTGTGCTGCCTTCCATACGATTGCTGTTGCGCCTTACGTGCTCAAACAATAGTTGCACGCGCGGGCTAAGTGCAAGTGCGGGCATTCACCTGTCGCTGGTGGTGGGCGATAGCGGCGAACGTGCGGCGCGGACGGGGTCGGGATCGCGCCGATCCCGGCCCCACCTGGACCGATCGGGCATCCCGGCGCCACAGAGAGCAATGCTTGCACAAGCTGGATATGTGCGCTGGCCGATATTTTATGCAAGGGCTTATCCTTGAGGGCGTCGCACCCGGAAGGAGCCACGCCGATGACCGCCACGGACCCCGCGCTGACCGCCCTCGCCAACGGCTGGGCCGCCCTCTACCTCCTGGCCGGCCGGATCGAGGCGCACATCGAGCGCACCCTCCAGGCCGAGCACGACCTGAGCGTGCGCGAGTACTCGCTGCTCGACGTGCTCAGCCGCCAGCACGACGGTGAGGGCGGGCACCTGCAGATGAAGCAGGTCGCTGACGCGGTCGTGCTCAGCCAGAGCGCCACCACCCGCCTCGTCACCCGGCTGGAGGACCGCGGCCTGCTCTCGCGCTACCTCTGCGCGACCGACCGCCGCGGCATCTACACCGACGTGACCGGGCCCGGCCTGGAGCTCCTGGAAGCGGCCAGGCCGACCAACGAGTCCGCCCTCCGGGAGGCGCTGGACGAGGCCGCCAAGAACCCCGAGCTGGCCCCGCTGGTCGCCACCGTCGAGGAGATGAACACGTCGCGACGGCTCCCGGAGCCCGCCGCCACGCGCTGAGCACGACGAAGCCCCGGAACCTCGCCAAGACGGTCCCGGGGCTTCGTGCTGACTACTTCCGCTCGGGCGCGTCCGCTACGCCCCCACGCCTCCTGCCGCGCTCCCGCGTCCCGCGTACAGGTGCCGCTTCGCCCTCAGCGGTGCGCCGGTGTTCGACGAGGGCCGGCGCCTCGCCGAACACCGGCGCGCTGCCGTGAGCGTGCGCGCCTCATCCCCGCAGGTGAGGGCCGCTTCGACGGACCGGCCCCGCCGGCGGCTCGCCCGCCGGCAGGGCGTGGTGCGGTCGCTTCACAGGGCCGGCTGACGGGCCTCGGTCAGCATCGCGCGTCCGGCCCGCCATTCGCCCAGCCCCGTCGGCACCAGGCCGATCAGGCAGCAGACGACCACGATGCCGCCCGCGATGGACACCGGGGTGACCGACTCGTCGGCGGGCACCGCTCGGGTCGGGTCCCCGGGCGCGAACCGGACCTCGACCACCGTGCCGAGCGCCACCATTCCTGCCAGCCGGTTCCCCGAGTAGGTGCGGCCGTCGACCGTCCAGTGGCCCCCGCAGTGCGGGTTCCTGCTCACTTCGTTGCAACTGGTGACGGTGGCCGTCGTCCGGGTGTCCATCGCCACGTTGTCGCGCACCTGGCGGACCACCGTCGCAGAGCCGCACAGCGCCAGCATCACGAGCACGAAGGTCATCGCGCCCCACGCGGTACCCGGCGCCACGGGCCGACCCGACGCCTCGGCCATCCGAGTGGCCGCGCCGCTGTTACGCACCGTCAGATAGCCGCCGCAGAGGATCGGCAGCATGACCGCGACGATCACGCTGACCACCAGATACGGCTTCCCGGAGAGGGCCACACCGATGAGCTCGATCCCCGCCGCGATCAGATAGCCGGCACCCAGCAACACGCTCTGCCGGTGCCAGCGAAGAACCTGCCGTGCCGCTCCGTCATCCCCCCGCATGATCACGGCCCGACGGTAGCACTCGCCCTCACCGCCCCTGTCCGCCGGTCCTGTTGACGCCTCCGGCCCCGGCCGTCGACCGCCGGGACGCCCACTTCGCGCAGCCGTCCCCGAAAGCCACTTCACGTGGGGGGCGTCGGGACGTAGTGTGCGAGCCGTGAACGAATTGATCTTTCGCGGGAAGGACCTGTACGGACACGCGAAGTACACGCGTCTCGCGCTACTCGGTGCCCTACTGGTCATTCAGGTGGCGTTCGGCGCCTACCGCCTCGGCGCCGTGGCCACCTGCTGGATGGTGGGCGCAACCATCGTGATCGTCGCCCCCTTGGCGCTGATGGTCCAACGGAGTTGGAGCCGGGTGGGGGCCGACGGGGTCACCATCTGCTGGGGCCTCGGGCGCGGCCGCACCCACGCCTGGCAGGACATCAGGTGGGTCGACGTCCGCGAGACCAAGAACCGCCAGTACGGGAACTCGCGCGCGGCCCGGATATTCCTCGCGGGCGGCCGGCGGCGCTCACTGCCCGGCCTCCAGGACAGCTCCACCTACCCGAGGCCCGACTTCGACGTGGACGTCCAGCGGGTCCTCAACTGGTGGGAGCTCAGCACCCACCAGGACACGCGGATCCGGCCCGCACGGAGCCTGCGGGACCGCGTCTCCCCCACCGTCGTCGGGGTCCTCGCCGGAATCGTCATCGTGGTGGTGAGCTTCGTGGTCATCGCCGCCCAACAGCACTGACAGGCCGGGTGCGGCCGGACGCTGCCGTGACCGCACCCGGCACGCACACCACCCCGAGACGGACTCGGGATTCCTGACTTCGGCGTTTCGAGGCGATCGGCGCGTTGTTCTGTGGGCGGAAGCACCCGGCCCGCTGAAGGCCGCCCTGGTATTCGGGTGCGGGGCCCGGGACGAGTCGTTCCGCACGCTGGGGGTGACCCATCTGGTGGAGCATCTGGCGATGGGCACGCTGCCCCGCCTGCACCACGAGCACAACGCCTCGGCGGGGCTGACCGCGACCGAGTTCACCTGTTCCGGACGGCCCGAGCAGGTGGTCGGGTTCCTGGACGGAGCTGGCCGCCGTCCGCCAGGTCCTGTCCGGCCGGACAGGGCCCAGGCCTTCCAGGACCCGCGGTCGACACCATTCGAACTCCGCGAGGCGGCAGTCGAGTTGCTCTTCGGCGGCGAGTACCGGGACGCCGACACCCGGCTCGACAGCCTGACCCGGGTGACCCCGGACCAGGCCCGGGAGGCGCTCGCGGGAGCCCTCCGCACGGCACTGCTGGTGGTCCCGTGCGGGACCGAGCCGGACGTGCGGCAGCCGGACGGCACCCCGCTCCCGAAGTACTCCTGCGGCACCGACCGTCAACTGCCCACCGTCGGAGGGACGTTCCGGCCGCCCCTGCTCGCCCGACTGTTCTCCTCCAACGCCCGCCGGATACGCCTGGTGGTCGATGAGTCGGGACTGTGGATGCACCAGCCCGGCGGCACGGTCTGCTATGTCCGCTACGACGAGGTGGTGGGCGTGGAGGTGGACGGCGAGAGCCGGGTGGTGTTCGGCCGCAACTCCTGCTTCATCCCCCTCGTGTCCGACCTGTTCCCCGACGACGGACTGACGCATCGTCACAACCGCTCTGGCGACCGGGTTCGGTGCCCGACGCCGCCTGCGGTGGGCGCCTCCGACCGGGAGGCGTCCACCGCAGGCGGCGGGCAGGACCAGCACGATAGTGATCACCGGCGCGGGACGAGGACGACTCCCCCGGACGAACGCCGTGCCGACAGGGTTCGCGGTAGAGGTTCCGTATCCGGACCCGCCCGTACCGCGCTGATGCTCCGCCGCGCACAGCCGGGCGGACGACAACCGGCGTGCTCGGAGGGTTGTCCGGAGTCCGGCCGGGATCGGCGCGGACAACCTCGGATCCCGCTCTCCCCCTCCGCTGTCCGCGGCCGCCTCGGGTTGTCCGCCACTCACCTGGGCCTTCGCGCCCTCCTGTAGACGGACAATCACCGCGGATCCCACGCTGAAGCTTCCACCGGCTCTCAGAAGGGAGTTCATGTGACACACAGCCTCGACCCGGCCGACATCGTCGTCGTGCGCGCTCCGGACGTGGAAACGGCCATCACGCCCGATGACATCAGCTTCGGGCCCGCGGACGACAACAACAACAACGACTCCGGTCATAAGGACTTTTTCATCGACGACACCGACTGACCTCGCCTGAGCAGAGCCCGTCCGAGAAGTCTCACGGGCCGGGGAGGGGCCGCGCTCCCGGCGTGCCCCCTCCCCGAAGGACGGCAAGAACGCCAAGGACGACATGGCTGCCGGTCACCGCGCCAGCAGGGCCGGCCGACCTCTGTTAGGAGACACGAGATCTCGATGACTTCTCTGACGGACCGGGTGGGGGCCGAGCCCGATGGACGGCCTTCCTCCGACCTCTCCCGCCTTCTCCACCCGGTGTCCCTTCCGACGTTCCGCGACGAGTACTGGGAGCGCAGGCCGCTGCACATTCCGAGGAACGACCCCGAGCGCTTCGCGGATCTCCTGACGCTCGACGACGTGGACCGGGTGCTGGGCCAGTCCGGCCCGGACTTCGGGAACGTCCGGGTCATCCGCGAGGGCGAGGAAACCCCGGTGTCCGAGCTGGGTGCTCCCGGCCGCAACATGACCGCCAGCCGGCTGGAGGCGCTGTACGAGCGGTACCGGTCCGGCTCGACCGTCATCCTGAACGCCCTCGAACGCCGCTGGGAGCCGTTGGCGCGTTTCACCTCGATGCTGAGCGCCGAGGTCAACGCCAGGTTCCAGGTGAACGTGTACCTCACCCCCGGCGGGCAGGCCCGCGGATTCGACCCGCACTACGACAGCCACGACGTGATCGTGATGCAGGCGTACGGCAGCAAGCGCTGGCGGCTGTACGGGGCGCCGTACGCGCTGCCGTTGGAGGGTCAGAGGTACGACCACTCCGGCGAGGTGCCGGAGGTCGAGGAGGAGTTCGACCTCCAGCCGGGCAGCCTCCTCTACCTGCCCCGTGGCACCATCCACGCCGCGACGTCCAACGACGCCGCGTCGATGCACCTCACCTTCGGTGTCCACCCGGTCCTGATACCCGCGCTGATCAGCGACGCGGTCCGGGAGGTCTTCGAGGGGGACGAGCGGTTCCGCAGGAGCATGCCCCTCGGATTCGCCAACGACAAGCACCTCCAGGAGCAGGCCGAGGACGTCTTCGCCGAACTGATCGATGCGCTCGCCGCCCGGCTCTCGCCCCAGGAGATGACGGCCAGGGCCGTGAAGCAGACGACCTCGCTCGCGCCGGTGACGCTCCGCGGTCACCTGGGCGACCTGGAGAGCCTGCCGCGGCTGGACCTCGACACCCGGGTGCGGCGTCGTCCGGGTCTGCGGTGGAGCGTGGCACTCGGCGAGGAGGTCATCGAGCTCGAGTTCCACAGCAAGACCATCCAGTTGCCGGTCCACGTGGCCGATGAGGTCAGGTTCGTGACGGAGAGCGACGGGCAGGGGTTCACCGCCGGCTCGATCCCCGGTGGTCTGGACCAGCCGGGCTGCCTGCTGCTCGTGCGCACGCTGGTCCGCGAAGGATTCCTCACCCTGTCCTGACGGACGGACTGCCGACCGGGTGCCGGGCAGGGCCGGCGCCGCACGGCCCTGCCCCGCGGCTCACACCGATCCCCCCCCAGTGGCTTTTTAACAACTGACGCGGCCGGCGATTTTGGGGGGTAGTTATAGGGG
>NZ_JBHXTQ010000152.1:0-5779 GCF_042677305.1 Kitasatospora sp. NPDC127121
GCCGCGTCCGGGCGGCCGGGGGGGCCCCCGGCCCCGCCGCCCCCCCCGCGGGGCGGGGGCCCGGGGGCCGTCAGCACGGTGCAGCGGTCAGGACCGTCAGAACTGGACGTCGGTGCAGGAGTAGAAGGCGTTTCCGGTGTCGGCGACGTCCCAGACCGCCACCACCACCTGGTGGCCGGTGCGACCGCTGGGGAGGGTCGCGGTGTGGGTGGTGGTGGCGGCGGGCTGGCGGCCGTTGTAGGGGACGGTCAGGAAGGGGGTGAGGTCCAGGCTGGCCCGGGTGATCGGCTGGCTCGCGTCGTAACCGGGCTTGGTGAGGTAGTACCTGAAGTTCGTGGTGGAGTGCCGGGCCTCGATGTACCAGGTGAAGGTGAGCTGCTGGCCCGCCGTCACCCGGGTGGTCGGCCAGGTGCCGTTGCGCGGGTCGTCCAGCGGGGCCCAACGGGCGTCCCCGCCGGCGCAGATGGTGCCGTCGGCCGGGCCCCGGCCGGGGAAGCCCTTCGGGCCCTCGACGCTCTGCGGTTCCCACTGGATGTCGCCGCAGTCCCAGGGCACCCCGTCCGCTCCGCAGAGCGCGGACCGGCTGGGCGGCAGGTTGATGTAGCCGTGCGACTGGGCGGGCAGGGCCAGCACGAGCGGGAGCGCGATCGCGGCTGCGGCCGCGACGGTGAGATGACGTTTGCGCATGGTGCTCCTCCGTGGGGGTGGATGGAGTGTGCGCCCGACGTAGGACGCGCGCGTGGGGGCGCGGCCGAAGATCGTGGCATGCCTGCGTCAGGTCGGTGCTGACACCGTAGAAGCCCCCGTCCGGGCCGTCAATGGTCTGAACCATTGCCGGGTCATTGCCAGGCCATTGCCGTGCCCCGCGCCCTCGCGCCCCGCAGGTCAGGGAATCAGGACGATCTTGCCGCTGACGGTCCCGGACTCCGCCAGCCGCAGGGCCTCGGCCGCCCGGGCGAGCGGGAGCCGGGCGGCGATCCGGGCGGTGACGTCGCCACGGGCGACGGCGGCGAACACCTGGGCGAGGTCGGACCGGAGGCGGGCGCGGAAACGGTCCCGGCCGAGGGCGCGGCCGGCCCAGATGTTGTAGAAGTGGGCGCGGCGCCCGTTGGGCAGGGTGTTCCAGAGCCAGGTGCGGGCGAGGATCTTCAGCACCGGCCACTGCTTGGAGCCGGTGTCGTCGCGGGTGGAGGCGCTGCCGTAGGCGACGAGCGTGCCGCCGGGGGCGAGCAGGTGCCAGGAGTCGATCACGCTGCGCCCGCCGACGTGGTCGAACACGGCGTCCACCCCGCCGGGCGCCAGCTCCCGGACCCGGGCCGCCACGTCCTCCGTGCGGTAGTCGACCGGGGTCACGCCGAGCTCCCGCAGGGCGTCGTGGTGCCGCGCGGACGCCGTGCCGATCACCTGCACGCCGGCCGCGCGTGCCAGCTGGACCAGGACGGAGCCCACCCCGCCGGAGGCGCCGTGCACCAGGATCCGCTGCCCGGCGCGCACCCGTGCCCGGCGGTGCAGCAGCTGCCAGGCCGTGATGCCGTTGACCACCACGGTCTCCGCCTCGGCCGCGGTGAGGCCGTCCGGGACGGGTACGGCGTCGGCGGCGTCGACCGCCACGTGGCTGGCCCACCCGCCGACCTTCATCAGCGTGGCCACCCGCTGCCCGGCCAGCCCCGGGTCGACGCCCTCGCCGGTGGCCAGCACCCGGCCGACCAGGTCGTAGCCGGGGACGAACGGGAACGGCGGCTGGTCGTAGTACCGGCCGCGGCGCATCTGCTGCTCGGCGAACGAGACGCCGCTCGCCTCCATGGCGATCAGGACCTGCCCCCGGCCGGCCTGCGGCACGGCTCCGTGCCGGATCTCCAGGCCCTCCGGCGCCACGACGCCCGGCAGTACGACCTGGACGAGGCGTTCGGTGTCCATGACGCCCTCCTTCTCGATAGACGTTATTGCCTTCGTTAGAAGTTATAACGACAGGCGTCGGTGAGAGTCAAGAGGGAGAGTGATAGCCTCTAACGAGATGGTGATGTCATCGTCGTGAGGTCTGGAGGCGGCCATGGGCGCGTCGGATGTGAGGACTCCCCGGGAGCGCTACCGCGCCCAGGTGCAGGAGGAGATCAAGGAACGCGCCTGGGAGCAGATCGCCACCGCCGGGGCCTCCGCGCTGTCCCTCAACGCCATCGCCAAGCGGATGGGCATGAGCGGCCCGGCCCTCTACCGGTACTTCGCCAGTCGCGACGAGCTGATCACCGAACTCGTCCGGGACGCCTACCGGAGCCTCGCCGACGCCTTCCAGGCCCGGGCCGCCGCGGGTGCCGACCTGGCCGGACTGGCGCAGGCCCTGCGCCGGTGGGCCCTGGACGACCCCCAGCGGTACCTGCTCGTCTACGGCACCCCCGTGCCCGGCTACCGGGCGCCTGAGGACACCACCCGGATCTCCGTCGAGATCATGGCCGTCCTGCTCGACGCCTGCACCGCCGAGCTGTCACCGGCGGAGCAGTCACCGGCCGTGTCGCCGTCCCCGTTCGACGCCCACCTCGCCGAACACCGGGCCTGGGCCGGGGAGCACCCGGCCCCGCCGGCGGTCCTCCACCTCGCCCTCGCCGTCTGGACCAGGCTGCACGGCGTGCTCTCCCTCGAACTCGCCGGCCACTTCACCGGCATGGGATTCGACCCCGCCCAGCTCTACGCCGCCGAGCTCCGCTCGCTCACCGGCCGCTGACGGGCGCGGGCCGGCCGGGCACCGGCCGCGCCTTCACGTGCGCCGACGGGCCCCGGGCGGCCGTGTGGCGCGCCCGGGGCCCGTCGGAGGTCAGGCTCGGAGGTCAGGCGTCGGAGTAGCTGAGGTCACCCACCGTCCAACTGCTCACGTCCTCGATGGCGATCCGGTACATGCCGCCGGTGTGGGGCAGTCCGAAGTCGCCCTGGAGGATCCGCGCCCGGTGCAGGTGCAGGTGCGTCGGCCGTGCGGGCACGCTGGCGGAGGGCGGGGAGAAGAGGGCGGCGAACGGCTTCAAGTGCTGTGAGGTGTGCAGGACTTCCGACACCCGCTCGAACCAGAGGGCCATCGGTGCGAGCCGGCCGGTGATGACCGCTCCGGGGACCACCACGGTCAAGGACATCTGGTTGCTGTGCTCGGACTCCACCATGGCGGCGATGTCAACGAGGAGCTCATCAGAGTTCGACATGCACCCAGACTATTGCGCCGCCGCCGGCTTCGGTGGCGTCGTGCACGGTTCGGTGCAGGCCGGGCGCGTGACCGTGCGCGCGGCCTGTCCTACGGCCTACGCACGGTCCGGCGTCCTGGGGAAGGTCTCGTGGATCTTTCCGGGGCCCGGGCCCTGGTGTCCCGGGAGGGAGCCCCGGGTCAGAGCTTCCACATCTCGGCGTACGGAGGGGTGAGTCGCTCCTGGCGGGAGCCGAAGTCGACGAGGACCGCGATGTCGCTGCCGTCCTCGACGTCGACGACCCGGCCGAGGCCGTGCTTGTCGTGGGTGACCCGGTCGCCCGCGGCGAACCGCTTGCGGGGCACCTCGGCCGGGGCTTTGAAGGGACTGGTGGGCAGGTGGCGCCGGACTGCCGGTGATTTCGTCATCCCGATCAGTATGCTCCGAAAAACCGGGGAGCGGACCCTTCCGGAGGGCCGGAACCCCGCCGGGTGACAGGGCAGGACCAGCCGGCCCCGGCTCGGCGGACCCGCCCGGCCCGAAAAATTTACCTGCCCGACCGGGCCCCGCCGCCGACCTCCCAACTGCCCTGGCGGCGCCACCCGTTGCCGATCCCGTCGGCGGGTGAGCCGCCCCCGTGGGGGAGGGGTCGGAAAGACCGGCTGCGGAACATCCACCGCGACGAGCCAGGGCCTGCTACAGTCGATTTAGTTGCAGTAGTGGTTCCCATGAACTTTGTGTGCGCCTGCTGATGTATTGCAGGCGCATTTTTTGTTTTCCGGCTCTTTCCCCGGCGGGTGCTCATCGCGGCGACTCGACGTCCGCACGGTGCGGACTTCGTACGTCTCTCGAAGGAGATTTTTTTATGGCTACTGGTACCGTGAAGTGGTTCAACGCGGAAAAGGGCTTCGGCTTCATCGAGCAGGAGGACGGCGGCGCTGACGTCTTCGCCCACTACTCGAACATCAACGCCCAGGGCTTCCGTGAGCTGCTCGAGGGCCAGAAGGTCGAGTTCGACGTCACGCAGGGCCAGAAGGGCCCGCAGGCCGAGAACATTCGCCCGCTGTAGTTCTCTGCCACGGCACTCGCCTGGTAGCGAGGGGCCCGCACCGTGCACTACGCCCGGTGCGGGCCCCTCGGCCGTTCCACCCCCCATCGCCTCCGGCCGTCCAGGCCGCCAGGCCGCCCCGGCCGTACCGGGCCCTGTGGATCCGCCTTCGGCCGTCGTCCGCCGTCCCGCGCGGGCCGTGTTGCGCCGACCGCGCACACCGGCGCCCGCCCACCGGTGGCTGCACCGTCCATGCCTCGCCCGGCCGCATCGTCCGCGCCCCGCCCGGCACATCTTTGGCCCGTTTCTTGTGATCTCCGCGCGCCCGCGCAGCGGAGCCGACCTCGCGACGTGCCGTCCTGAGGAAGGTTCCGTATGAACCGCTCGAACCGCCCGTCGCACCGCAGCCCGCACCGCCGGACCGGAGGCCCGAACCGGGCCCAGGGCCGCTCCTCCCAGCAGGAGTTCGAACTCCCGGTCAGCACCACCCCCGCCCTGCCCGCCGTCGAGTCGTTCGACGAACTGGACATGCCCGCGGCCCTGTTGAAGACGCTGACCCGCCAGGGCGTCACCTCGCCGTTCCCCATCCAGGCCACCACGCTGCCGAACTCGCTGGCCGGCCGTGACGTGCTCGGCCGGGGCCGGACGGGCTCCGGCAAGACCATCGCCTTCGGTCTGGCCGTGCTGGCCCGCACCGCCGCCCGTGCCGCCGGCCGCAAGGCCGAGCCGGGCAGCCCGCTGGCCCTGGTGCTGGTCCCCACCCGGGAGCTCGCGCAGCAGGTCACCGAGGCGCTCACCCCGTACGCGCACTCGGTGCGGCTGCGGATGGCGACCGTGGTGGGCGGGATGTCGATCGGCCGCCAGTCCCAGGTGCTGCACCGGGGCGCCGAGGTCGTCGTCGCCACCCCGGGCCGGCTGAAGGACCTGATCGAGCGCGGCCACTGCCGACTGGACGACGTCGACATCGCAGTCCTGGACGAGGCCGACCAGATGGCCGACCTCGGCTTCCTGCCGCAGGTCACCGAGCTCCTCGAACAGGTCGCCGAAGGCTGCCAGACGCTGCTCTTCTCCGCGACCCTGGACCGCAACGTCGACCGCCTCGTGCGCCGCTTCCTCAAGGACCCGGTCACCCACTCGGTGGATCCGTCGGCCGGAGCGGTGACCACCATGGAGCACCACGTGCTGCATGTGCAGAACCACGACAAGAACACCCTGATCGTCCGCATCGCGGCCCGGGACGGCGGGGTGATCATGTTCACCGACACCCGGGACCGGGCCGACGCGCTGGTCGAGGACCTGCTCGCCAACGGGGTGAAGGCCGCGGCCCTGCACGGCGGTAAGTCCCAGCCCCAGCGCACCCGGACCCTGGAGCAGTTCCGCACCGGCCAGGTCACCGCGCTGATCGCCACCAACGTCGCCGCGCGGGGGATCCACGTGGACGGCCTCGACCTGGTCGTCAACCTGGACCCGCCGGTCGACCACAAGGACTACCTCCACCGGGGCGGCCGCACCGCCCGGGCCGGCGAGTCCGGCACCGTCGTCACCCTCGTCCTGCCCAGCCAGCGCCGCC
>NZ_JBHXTQ010000153.1:0-5406 GCF_042677305.1 Kitasatospora sp. NPDC127121
GAGGCCAGCCAACTGGTGGTGGCGCTGGCCGCGATGGTGTTCAGCAGCGCGGTGCCGATGGCGCCGCCGACCTGCTGCGAGGTGTTGACCATCGCCGAGGCGACGCCCGCGTCGCGCGGCTGGACGCCGTGCGTGGCCAGGCTCATCGCCGGCATGAACGCGGTGCCCATGCCGAGGCCCATCAGGACCAGGCCGGGCAGGATCAGCATCGGGTAGGAGGTGTCCAGACCGATGTTGCTCAGCAGCAGCATGCCGATCGAGGCGACCAGGAAGCCGGGGGCCATCAGGAACCGCGCCGGGACGCGGGTCATCAGCCGGGCGCCGATCTGGGTCGAGCCGGTGATCATGCCCGCCACCATCGGCAGGAACGCGACGCCGGTCAGCACCGGGCTGTAGCCGCGCACGAGCTGCAGGTAGTAGGTCAGGAACAGGAACAGGCCGAACATGCCGATCACGGCCAGGCCGAGCGACAGGTACACCCCGCCGCGGTTGCGGTCCAGCACCACGCGCAGCGGCAGCAGCGGGGCCTTGACCCGGCGCTCCACCAGGACGAACGCGGTCAGCAGCACGACGGCCGCGACGAACAGCCCCAGCGTGCTGGCGGCCGTCCAGCCGCTGGACTCGGCGCGGGTGAAGCCGTACACCAGCGAGACCAGGCCGGTGGTCACCAGCAGTACGCCGGGGACGTCCAGCCGGTTGCGGTTGCGGCCCTCGGCGGGCTCGCGGATCACCAGGACGGCGCCCGCGGCGGCGACGATGGCGAACGGGACGTTGACGAAGAAGGTCCAGCGCCAGTTCATGTACTCGGTCAGCAGGCCGCCGAGGATCAGGCCGATCGCGCCACCGCCACCGGCGATCGCGCCGTAGATGCCGAAGGCCTTGGCGCGCTCCTTGGCCTCGGTGAAGGTCACCGCCAGCAGCGACAGCGCGGCCGGGGCGAGCAGCGCGCCGAACACGCCCTGGAGGGCGCGGGCGCCGAGCAGCATCGCGGTGTTGGCCGCGGCGCCGCCGAGTGCGGAGGCGAGTGCGAAGCCGGCCAGGCCGACCACGAAGGTCCGCTTGCGGCCCCAGAGGTCCGCGATCCGGCCGCCGAACAGCAGCAGGCCGCCGAAGGCCAGCGCGTAGGCGGTGATCACCCACTGGCGGTTGCCGTCGGAGATGCCCAGGTCCCGCTGGGCGGACGGCAGGGCGATGTTCACGATGGTGGCGTCCAGGACGACCATCAGCTGGGCGAGGCCGATGAATATCAGCGCCTTCCAGCGCCGGGGATCGGGCAGCGTCGCCGCTCGGGCGTCGGTTTCAGGCATGGGGGTACTCACTTCAGGGTGCGTGGCGTGCGACAGGGTTCGACCGCCGTACGGGGACGGCTGGTCGCCGTACGGGGCGTCGGTGCGGGGCATGCGTCGGTGCGGGGCGTGCGGGGATCAGCTCCTGGCGGGCCGGTGGTCGGCGCGGTC
This sequence comes from Kitasatospora sp. NPDC127121, assembly GCF_042677305.1. Lineage (NCBI taxonomy): Bacteria > Bacillati > Actinomycetota > Actinomycetes > Kitasatosporales > Streptomycetaceae > Kitasatospora > Kitasatospora sp. NPDC127121. Next base: position 1,458 of record NZ_JBHXTQ010000153.1, read on the forward strand.
CGGAGGGCGGGTCGGTCGGTCGGGGTGCCGCTGGTGGGTCAGTGGTGGGGTTGGAAGTCCTCGAAGGTCGCGGCCCGGCCGGGCAGCACCGAACGGGCCGGCGTGCGTAGCCCGTCCAGGAACAGCTGCAGGTGCCGGTGGACGAAGTCGTCGAGCAGCTGGCAGGACGTCCCCGGCAGCGGCCGGGTCAGCTGGCTGATCGCGATGAACAGGTCTCCGTGGTCGACGTCCGCCCGCAGTTCACCCGCCGCCCGGGCGCGCTCCATCAGACCGCTCACGGCGGCCGTCAGGCGCTCGCGGGCCTCGGTGAGGTCCGGGTCGAACGGGTCGACGTGGCTGGTGAACATCGGGCAGAGCGCGCCGAGCTTCTCCGCGACGGTCGCGTGCGCGAACCGCTGCAGGGCGTCGAACGGGACGCCGTCAGGGGCGTCCGCCTCGACCGTCGCCGTCTCGGCGAGGGCCAGGATACGGCTCTTGACGAGCAGCGCCACCTCGCGGACCAGCGCCGAGCGGTCCGGGAAGTTCCGGTACAGCGTGGCGTTGCCGACCCCGGCCCGCTTCGCGATCTCGTCCAGCGGCACGTCCGCGCCGTGCTCGACGAAGGCGTCGCGAGCCGCCAGGACGATCCGCTCCCGGTTGCGGGTCGCGTCGGCGCGCAGCTTGGGCGCACGGACGCTCTCCACGGGTCGGACCGGCTCGGTGGCGGCGGTGGTCACGGCGACTGCTCCTTCAGGATACCGGGGAAGTTCTCCCCGCTTCTGCCTACGAAAGACCAAACGGGGATTCCCTCCCCGGAAATTTCGCCTTTCGCTGTGACCTGGGTCACATTTCCCGTGCCACTCTTCCGAGCCACCCGCAAGCTCTCCCGCGAAGCGTTCAAGACTGGGTGCGCTGATCCCGGCCATGCCTCCCCGGGGGCGCTACGCCCGTCGCCCTAGGCTGTGGGCGTCCCGGGCGGCCGGTGGGTCGTGGGAGTCGGGAGGGGCCCGGCGGCCGGGGGGCGAGGAGGTCCGCGATGGGCAGCGGTGAGACCGCCAAGGTGCGCTGCGTGGCGGCCGTTCCGTGCTGGGTGAGCCTGACGGCCCGGGACCTGGAGGGGGCGAAGGCGTTCTACGGGCCGCTGCTCGGCTGGGAGTTCGAGCCGGCGCCGGACCGCTTCGGCCCGTACCTGCACGCGGTGACCGGCGGGGAGGCGGTGGCCGGGCTGGGGGTCGCGGGCAGCGACTGGGCGATGCCGGTGGCGTGGACCAGCTACTTCGGTACGGAGAGCGCGGACGAGGCCGCCGACGCGGTGCGCGAGCGCGGCGCGACCCTGGCGGTGGGCCCGCTGGCCTTCGACGCCGGGCGGGTGGCCTTCGCGGCGGACCCGGCCGGGGCGGTGTTCGGCATCTGGGAGGGCCCGCTGGGCCGGGCCCGGCGGCTGGACCTGCCGGGCGCGCCGGTCTGGATCGAGCTGCGCACGCCGGACCCGTTCGCGGCGGCGCTGTTCTACGGGCAGGTGTTCCGCTGGGACGGCCGTGACCCGGAGCGGTTCGACGTCCGCTGGGAGCACGACCGGGTGGTGCTGCGGGCGGAGGGTCACAGCGTCGCCGCGCTGGCGAGGGAGCAGGCGGGCGGTGCGGCGGGGCTGTCGCCGCACTGGGAGGTGTCCTTCGCCGTCCCGGACGCCGACCGGGCGCTGGCCCGGGCCGTGGAGCTGGGCGGTTCGGCGGTGGGGGCCGCCTTCGACTCCCCGTACGGGCGGGTGGCCCGGTTGCAGGACCGGGAGGGCGGCCGCTTCGCGGTGATCAGCCCGAAGAACTGAGGCTCACGGCCCCGCTGCGCCCGCTTCGGCGGGCCCCGCGCCCTCAAGGCCCTCGGGGCCCTCGGGGCCCTCGGCGGTTTCCGCGCGTTCGGCCCGCAGCCGGTCGCCGAGGGCGGCTCGGGCGGTGGCGGGCAGGGCCTTGCGGGCGGCCGGGAAGAGCTGCTTCTCCTCGACGGCGAGGTGGCGCCGCAGGGTGTCGGCGAGGCCGCGCAGCAGGGTGTCGAAGGCCGGGTCGGCCGGGCCGAGGCCCTGGAGGTCGGAGAGGTACTGCCCGATCGCCAGGTGCTCGTGGATGCTGCCGAACACCAGCGCCCCGCCGTCCGGCACGTCGTGCTGCACGAGCGGGAAGAGGTGTTCCTCCTCGGCCGCGCAGTGGGTGAACAGCAGGTCGGTCAGCCGGGCCAGCAGGTCGGTGCGCTCGGCGGCGCCGGCGGGTGTCCGCTCGATCCGGTCGAGCAGCTCGGTGACCGCCCGGTGGTCGGCGGTGAACTCGCCGAGGATGTCCGGCCTGCGGCTCATGGCGTGCCCGCCTCTCGCACGGATCGCGGCCCCCGCTCCTTCCAGTATCCGGCGTCGGGCACCACGCCGGTCGCCGCAGGTCAGGGCCGGTCGCGCCACGCCGGCCGCCGCAGGTCAGGCCGGTCGTGCCGCACCCCAGCCGTGTCAGGGCCGGTCGCGCCGCCCGGTGAGGGCGAGCAGGCGGGTCTGCGGGCCGGCGTCGTCGGGGACGGGCAGGGGCGGGTCGAACAGGCCGCTCCCGGAGAGGTCCCCGTAGCCGGCGAACTCGCCGAGGGCGAAGTCGACGAGTTCCGCCGGGAGCCGGGTGCGCCGTCCGATGGCTTCGGCGAGGTCCCAGCTGTGGATGACGAGGTCGGTGGTGAGCTGGTCCAGGTAGTACTGCCCGGAGACGTCCCCGAAGGAGAGGTGGACGGTGAGTTCGGTGGCGCCGGGGACGGCGAAGGCGTCCCGGGCGGCGTCGGCGGCTTCCGTCCAGGCGGTGACCGGGTCGTCGCCGAGGACGTCGCCGTCGAAGCGGCTGCCGACTTCGGAGATGGTGGCGCCCATCAGCAGTTCGGGGATCCACAGCTGTTCGCCGGTGAGGTGGTTGACGAGCTCGCGGACGGACCAGTCGGCGCACGGGGTGGGGGCGTCCCACTGGCGGGGGGTGGTCAGCCGGACGCGTTCGCCGAAGGCGGCGAGGGCTTCGGGGTAGGGCGTGCCGGGTGTCGCGGTCCGCCGGTGCTGCCTGCGTTGGGCCATGTCTCCACCCTGCCCCGGGCGGGGTCGGGCCCGCGAGTTGTCCACGACCCGTCAGTTGTTCAAATTCGAACTCCAAGGTACGGTCGAGGAGTGGCCGGTTCAAATTTGAACAACAGCCGCGGGATGACCCGCCCGGCCGCGCCACCACACCCCTACGACCGATCCCGATCGATGGAGACGCGCATGCCGAGCAGCAGCCCGAGCACGACCGCCCCCACCACCACCGTCCTCCCGGGCCGGGCGACCCCCGACTCCGCGACGACCTCCCCGCACGCCTACGACGCCGGACTCCTGCTCCTGCGCCTGGTCCTCGGCCTGACGATGGCCGCGCACGGCAGCCAGAAGCTGTTCGGCTGGTTCGGCGGCGGCGGGATCGACGGCACCGGTCAGTTCTTCACCATGAGCGGCTACCCGGCGGGCAACGCCATGGCCGTGGTCGCCGGCCTCACCGAGACGCTCGGCGGACTCGCCCTCGCCGTCGGCCTGCTGACCCCGCTGGCGGGTGCCGCGATCGTCGGCACGATGGTCAACGCGATCGCCGTCACCTGGGGCGGCGGCTTCTTCGCCCCGAAGGGCAGCGAGTACGAGCTGCTGCTCACGGCGGGTGCCGCCGCGCTCGCCCTGACCGGTCCGGGCCGCTACGCCGTGGACCGCTTCCTCCCGGTGCTGCGCGCGCACCGACTGGCGTACGGCGCGGCGGCGGTCCTGGTCGGCCTGGTGACGGCCGGTGTGATCCTGCTGCTGCGGAAGTAGTCGAGCGGGGCGTCAACGCCCAAGCGCAGGGGCCGGGGCGTCGGTTAGTGGGGCCGGCCCCAGCGTCGGTACCCCGCGAAAAGCTCACAATAGCGGGGCGATACAAACAAAAGTGTAGTGTTCCAATGTACA
>NZ_JBHXTQ010000154.1:0-5352 GCF_042677305.1 Kitasatospora sp. NPDC127121
CGGCGGAGACCACCACGGTGTGGGACACCCCGGGGGTGTTGTCCACGAAATTGGTGATCAGCCAGTTCAGGTTCTGTGCGGCCTGGCTCATCTGAGTCAACTCAACGCTCCTGGTGGTTCGAGCCGCCGAAGAGATCGGTGCTTCGGTTCTGTCCGTTGCCGGACGGGTCTACCTGATCGGGGTCGATCCGGAAGCTTCCGGTGTTACCGGCACTGCGGCCCTGCTCCACGCCGCGGCGCAGGTTGGTGAGCCGACCGCGGACCTCCTCGGGGCTGCGGGAGACCTGCGGCCCTTCCTGCGGAGTGGGCTTGGCGTTTCCGGCCACCAGGTTCTGCTTGGGCACGCGCCGCGGCAGGCCTGCCCCGGTGGTGCCGCCGGAGGCGGGCTCGCGGGTCTGCTCGGCCTGCTGCCAGGCGCCGTCGTTGGGCGACTGCCAGGGCGAGTTGGTCGGGCCGGTCGGGCCGTAGCCGCCCAGCGCCGACACGTCGTGGCCGCGCGGCTCGTCGACCGCCGAGGTGTCCTTGGCGCCGGCGAACCAGTTCGGGGTCTCGCCGCCGGAGCCGCCGCCCGCCGGAGCGGTCGGGGCGCCGAAGCCGCCACCCGCCAGCTGCTGGCCGGGGCGGCGCTGCGGCAGCCCGGACGGCAGGGTGGGGGTGGGCTCGGCGGCGGGCAGTGCGGGCGGCTCCGGGGCGTACGGGTGGCCGGCCGGGGCCTCCTCGGCCTGCTGGCCGTACTGGTCGGCGTAGCCGTCCTGGTAGCCCTGGTAGCCGTCGCCCTGGTAGTCCTGGCGGCCGTACTGGTCGTCGGCGTAGCCGGACTGGCCGTAGCCCTGCTGCGGGTACTGGCCGTACTGGTCCTGGCCGTACTCGTCCTGCTGGTAGCCGTCCTGGGCGTAGCCGTACTGGTCGTCGGCGTAGCCGGACTGCTGCTCGTAGCCCTGGGGGGCGTACTGGTCGTAGCCCTGCTGGTACTCCTCCTCGACCTCGGCGTCCAGCACCGGCGGCTCGCCGTCGTGCGGGCCGCTCTCCAGGGCCGCGCGGCGGACCTGGTCGAGGCGCTGCGAGCGCTGGACGGCCTCCAGGGCCGGGCTGAAGCCGCTGGATCCGGCGTTGCCGGTGCCGGTGAGGTGGTCGTCGAAGCCCAGCTCGGCGGCGCTGCGCGGCTGGCCGTTGGGCGCCCACTGGGAGGTCGGCTCCTGCTCGGCGAAGATCCGGGAGACGGTGAACTGCTCCTCGGGCTCCGGCGCGGCGCCCGACCGGGTGATGAACGGCGGGATCATGACCAGCGAGGTGGTGCCGGCGGACTCGCCGGACGGGCGGAGCTGGACGCGGACGTCGTGCCGCTGGGACAGCCGGCCGACCACGAACAGGCCCATGCGGCGGGAGATGGTGGCGTCGACGGTGGGCGGCTCGGCCAGCTTCTCGTTGATCTCGGCGAAGTCGTCGGCGGTGAGGCCGATGCCCTTGTCGTGGATCTCGACCAGCACCCGGCCGTCCGGCAGGCGGGTTGCGTTGACCAGGACCCGGGTCTGCGGGCTGGAGAACGAGGTGGCGTTCTCCAGCAGCTCGGCGAGCAGGTGGACGAGGTCGGTCACGGCGGCGCCGACGACCTCGACCTCCGGGATGCCGGACAGCTCGACGCGCTCGTACTGCTCCACCTCGGAGGAGGCGGCGCGGAGCACGTCGACCAGCGGGACCGGGGTGTTCCAGCGGCGGCCGGCCTCCTCGCCCGCGAGGACGAGCAGGTTCTCACCGTTGCGGCGCATGCGGGTGGCGAGGTGGTCCAGCTTGAAGAGGTTCTCCAGCTGGTCCGGGTCGGCCTCGTTGTTCTCCAGGTCGGTGATCAGCGCCAGCTGGCGCTGGATCAGGCCCTGGCTGCGACGCGACAGGTTGGTGAAGATCGCGTTGACGTTCCCTCGCAGCAGGGCCTGCTCGGCGGCGAGCGCCACGGCCTGCTGGTGGACCTGGTCGAACGCCCGGGCGACCTCGCCGATCTCGTCCTTGCCGTGCAGCGGGATCGGGGTGACGGAGGTGTCGACCCGGTCGGGGTCGGTCTTGGAGAGCTTCTCGACCAGGTCCGGCAGGCGGTGGTCGGCGATCTCCAGGGCGGCGCTGCGCAGGGTGCGCATGCCGAGGATCATCGAGCGGGCGACGTAGCCGGTGAGCAGGCCGGCCAGGATGAGCGCGGCGACGACGATGATCGTGTTGAGGATGGCGTCGTAGAGCGCGTTGTCCTTGAGGCCGCGGGAGTCCGTGAGGACGTCGTCCAGCAGCTGGACCTCGGTGTCGCGCAGGGCCTGGATGTGGGTGTTGGCGGCCTGGTTCCAGTTCTCCGGGGTGAGACCGGAGTCCTTGGCCTCCTTGTAGGCCTGGTCGGCGGCGGCCTTGCCCTTGCTCTGGCCCTCGGCGGCGGCCTGGCTGTAGGCGGCGCCGAGGGAGAGCAGGGTCTGCATGGAGGGCGCGGTGCCGTTCGGCATCTTGTAGGCCGAGCGCTCCTGCGCGGCGGCCTGGACGACCTGCGCGTTGGCGTACTTGCGGGCGTCCTCGGGGGCGCTGCCGGTGTTGAACTCGGTCAGCGAGACCTGCTCCAGCCGCTCCGCGACCAGGATCTGCTGGATCACGTCGGCGTTCTCGAACCGGGTGGTGGCGTTCTGGGAGATGCCGACCAGCAGGTGCAGCATGAGCGCGCGCTGGGTCGAGGCGGAGGCCTTGGCGAGGGACATCGCGTAGATCGCGCGGCCCTTGCTGGCGGCGTTGGTGGAGCCGATGCCGACCGAGTTGTCGTAGGACAGCAGCGGGGCGAACATCACCGAGTAGGCGTTGACGGTGGCGCCGGCGAACAGCTCGGATCCGTACGCGCTGGACCGCAGGTGCGGCAGGTCGACCACCAGGGCCTGGAAGCCCTCGTGGCGGCGCGGCAGTTCGCCGGACTTGTCGGAGGCCGCGTAGGCCGCCTCGTACGCCTTCAGCGCGGCGTCCGTGTTGGCGCGGATCTTGGCGACCTTGCCGTCCGGGTCCTGCTTGGTGAGCAGGGGTATCAGCGTGGTGTCGCGCTCGATCTCCAGCGCTTCGGCGAGCTCGGTGGCCGCCTTGGCGAGCTCGGCGGTCTTCTCGGCGCGGGAGGCCTTGATGTAGCCGTCGACCGAGGTGTTCACGCGGAGGCCGCCGAAGACGAGGCTGATGATCACGGGGATCAGCAGGATCGCGATCAGACGGGTCGGCACGCGCCAGTTGCGCGGGCGGAGGAAGTCGTACCGCCTGGAGGCCTCGCCGTCCGGACCGCCGCTGCGGGGTTCCGTGGACGCGGCCGGGGGCTGCGGGGCCGGGGAGGCCTGGGAGCGCTCCTCGGTGGGGGTGAAAGCGGAGAATCCGGCCGGGTCCGCTGCGGTACCGTTCGGCTCGCTCCGGCGGGGCTCGGAGCGCCGCTGCGGGGCGGGTTGCTGCTTACGCCTCACTCGACAACTACCTCTCGGCCGACTGTCGGCCATGGATCAATCCAGCGCTACCCCCGGGCCCTGGCCCGTCACCGGTGGGCCGGCGCGAGGGTTTCAGGGGTAGCTGGAATTTCAGCACGTGCAGGGATGGGGGACAAACAGCCGCAGGATGGCCCCCGCGTCGGCGCAATAGGGACATTCACCGACATGACGGAGCAAAACCGTGGTCTTCTGGCGCTGAGTGGCGCTAGTTCACCACGCAGAGTCACTGTTGATCACAAAATGCCTACCGAACTGTTATCCGCTGCTTATACAGCGGGTCTTGCGCGATGCCCCTGGAGGACATCGGCCGGTAGCGGCTCCGCCCCGGGGGCCGTCACGCCGACGGCCCCCGGGGTCCGGATGTCCGGCCCGTCATCGGAGTCGGGCGAGGAGGGCGTGTTCGACGAGGGTGATGAGGGCGCTTTTGGCGCTGTCGCGGCGGCGGGCGTCGAGGGTGACGACGGGGGTTTCGGCGCTGAGCTGGAGTGCTTCGCGGACCTCGTCGGCGGTGTGGGGCTGGTGTCCGTCGAAGCCGTTGAGGGCGACGACGAAGGGGAGTCCGCTGTTCTCGAAGTAGTCGAGGGCGGGGAAGCAGTCGGCGAGGCGGCGGGTGTCGACGAGGACGACGGCGCCGATGGCGCCGCGGACGAGGTCGTCCCACATGAACCAGAAGCGGTCCTGTCCGGGGGTGCCGAAGAGGTAGAGGATGAGGTCTTCGTCGAGGGTGATGCGGCCGAAGTCCATGGCGACGGTGGTGGTGGTCTTGCCGGAGACGTGGCTGAGGTCGTCGATGCCGGCGGAGGCCGAGGTCATGACGGCTTCGGTGCGCAGGGGGTTGATCTCGGAGACGGCGCCGACGAGCGTGGTCTTGCCGACGCCGAAGCCGCCCGCGACGACGATCTTCGCGGAGGTGGTGGCGCGGGTGGGGGCGGCCGCGTTAGAGCTTGCGAAGTCCACTGAGGACCCTTTCGAGCAGCGTGACGTCGGGCTGGTTTCCGGATTCGCCGCCGGAAGCGGGCTGGTGGATGGCGACGAGGCCGGCCTCGGCCAGGTCGGCCACGAGGATGCGGGCCACTCCCAGGGGAAGGGAGAGCAGCGCCGACACCTCCGCGACGGATTTGACCTCCCTGCACAGGGTGCAGATCCGCTGGTGCTCGGGGAGCAGGGTGGCCAGGCGCTGCGGGTCGACGTCGGCGGAGACGAGGGCCTCCAGCGCGAGTTCGTAGCGCGGCCGGGTGCGTCCACCGGTCATCGCGAACGGCCGGATCAGCGGGCCGGAGTCGGGCTCGTCCTCGAACTCCTCGACGTGCCCGGGCTCGTGGGCCGGCCGGTGGTCGGGGGCGGGCGCCGGGTAGCCGGGCGGCGGCGTGTCGAAGGCGGGCTGCGGCTGTCGGTACTGGCCGGGCGGGCCCTGCCGGTCGTACTGTTCCTGCTGCGGCTGCCCGTACGGGTGCTGGGGCTGCCCGTACTGGTGCTGGCCGTACTGCTGTCCGTGCTGCTGGCCGTGCTGAGGCTGGCCGTACTGCTGACCGTGGCCGACGCCGGGTGCTCCGAAGGCGTCATGGCCTGTGCCAGGGTACGGAACGCCGTACTGGCCGCTGCGGTCGTCGGGCGGTGTCACGGTTCCTCTCCTCACAGGGTGCGGCGGTGCGGTGCGAGCTTCGGCGCAGGTCCGGAGCCGGTGGTGCGAAGGCCGTACAACGTCCGAACCCGAGCCCGCCGAAGCGGGCCCGGGAAGGACGCGGAGGTACTTCGAATACCTGGACGGTATCCGACGGACCGTCAGTGCAGGAGACTGCCCTGGAGTTCCGCGCGGAGTGCGGGGGTGAGGACGGCGCCGGCGCGGTCGACGAGGAGGGCCATCTCGTAGCCGACG
>NZ_JBHXTQ010000155.1:0-5136 GCF_042677305.1 Kitasatospora sp. NPDC127121
GGAAGCTAAGCCTTACAGCGCCGATGGTACTGCAGGGGGGACCCTGTGGGAGAGTAGGACGCCGCCGAACAATTATTCCAAAAAGACCCCCTCCCTTTCGGGAGGGGGTCTTTTTGCATTTCCCGGAGACAGGGCAGAAGGCTTTCAAGCCGGCCCGGCCGAGGGGGCGGGCGCCGTCAATATGTCGCTAAAACCGCATGATCAGTCCACTGATCAGCGGAAAATCGCCGCTCACGCCGTAGTCTCGAAGGGAAGGGGAACAGGTGTCCGGGGGTGGCCCCGGGGCAGAGCCGGATCAAGAATGGTGCTCATGGGACGAGGCAGGCTGCGCATCTACCTTGGGGCGGCCCCCGGGGTCGGCAAGACGTACGCCATGCTCGCCGAGGCGCACCGGCGACAGCAGCGTGGCACGGACGTCGTGGTGGCGTTCGTGGAGGATCACGGCCGGCGGCTCACCGCGGAGCTCGTCGACGGGCTGGAGGTCGTGCCGCGCCGGCAGCTGGTGCACCGGGAGGCCGCGTTCACCGAGATGGACGTGGACGCCGTCCTCGCCCGCCGCCCGCAGGTGGCGCTGGTGGATGAGCTGCCGCACACCAACATCCCCGGCTGCCGCAACGCCAAGCGCTGGCAGGACGTCGAGGAGCTGCTGGCAGCCGGGATCGACGTGATCTCCACCGTCAACATCCAGCACCTGGAGTCGCTCGGCGACGCCGTCGAGGGCATCACGGGGGTGCGCCAGCGCGAGACCGTGCCGGACGCGGTGGTGCGCCGGGCCGACCAGATCGAGCTGGTCGACATGTCGCCGCAGGCGCTGCGGCGGCGACTGGCGCACGGAAACGTGTACGCGCCGGAGAAGATAGACGCGGCCCTGGCCAACTACTTCCGTCCGGGCAACCTGACCGCGCTGCGCGAGCTGGCGCTGTTGTGGACCGCCGACCGGGTCGACGAGTACCTGCAGAAGTACCGGGCCGAGCAGGGCATCGAGGGCACCTGGCAGGCCCGGGAGCGGATCGTGGTGGGCCTGACCGGCGGCCCCGAGGGGGCGACGCTGATCCGGCGGGCGGCCCGCATCGCGGCCCGTGTCTCCGGCGGTGAACTCCTCGCCGTCCACATCTCCCGCTCGGACGGGCTCTCGGGCACCGGCTCCCCGCAGACGCTGATCGAGCAGCGGGCCCTGGTGGAGAGCCTCGGCGGCTCCTTCCACGCCGTCCTCGGCGACGACCCGGCCGCCGGGCTGCTGGACTTCGCCCGGGGCGTGAACGCGACCCAGATCGTGCTGGGCACCAGCCGCCGGCCGGCCTGGCAGTACCTCTACGGGCCTGGCGTCGGCACCACGGTGACCCGGGAGGCCGGCGACATCGACATCCACATGGTCACCCACGAGCACGCCGGGCACGGACGCGGGCGGGTGCCGGTGCGCCGGATCACCGACCTGGGCCGCTCCCGCACCATCGCGGGCTGGCTGATCGGGCTGGCGGGTCCGCCGGTGCTGGCGCTGGTGCTGACCGCGATCGGCGGGCTGGGCCTGTCGACCGACATGCTGCTGTTCCTGTCGCTGACGGTGTGCGCGGCGCTGGTCGGCGGGCTGCTGCCGGCGATCGGGTCGGCGCTGGTCGCCTCGTCGGTGCTGAACTACTACTTCACGCCGCCGATCCACACCTTCACGATCAACGAGCCGCAGAACATCATGGCGGTGGCGATATTCACCGTGGTCGGCATCTCGGTCGCCTCCGTGGTCGACCTGGCGGCCCGGCGCACCCACCAGGCGGCCCGCAGCCAGACGGAGGCGCAGACGCTCAGCGCGCTGGCCGGCACCGTGCTGCGCGGCGCGCCGAACGGGGACGGGGTGCTGACGGCGCTGATGGAGCAGGTCCGGGAGACCTTCGGGCAGGAGAGCGCCGCGCTGCTGGAGCGGCCGGAGCCGCTCGGCGCCTGGGTGCCGGTCGCCACCGCCGGGCCGCGCCCGCCGGAGCGGCCGGAGGAGGCCGACGTGGACGTGCCGGTCGGCGACAGCCTGGCGCTGGTGCTGCGCGGCCGGGTGCTGCCGGGGGCGGACCGGCGCCTGCTCGGGGCGTTCGCCGCGCAGGCGGCCGTGGTGCTGGAGCGCCGCCGGCTGGCCCGGGAGGCCGCGGCGGCGCGCCGGGAGGCGGAGGGCAACCGGATCCGCACCGCCCTGCTGGCGGCGGTCTCGCACGACCTGCGCACCCCGCTGGCGGGGATCAAGGCGTCCGTCACCTCGTTGCGGGCGGCCGACGTCGAGTGGGCGCCGGAGGACGAGGCGGAGCTGCTGGCCGGCATCGAGGCCGGGGCCGACCGGCTCGACCACCTGATCAACAACCTGCTGGACATGAGCCGGTTGCAGACCGGCACCGTCACCCCGCTGATCCAGGAGACCGACCTGGACGAGGTGGTGCCGTTCGCCCTCGGCGGGGTGCCGCCCGAGTCGGTGCGCCTCGACGTCCCGGAGACGCTGCCGATGATCCGGGCCGACGGCGGCCTGCTGGAGCGTTCGCTGGCCAACCTGGTCGAGAACGCCGTCAAGTACAGCCCGGACGGCGTCAAGGTGCTGGTCAAGGCCGACGCGCTGCGTCAGCCGGGCGGTTCCGCGCGGGTCGAGCTGCGGATCGTGGACCGCGGCCCGGGTGTGCCCGAGGACGCCAAGGAACGGATCTTCGCGCCGTTCCAGCGCTACGGGGACGCGCCGCGCGGCGCCGGGGTGGGGCTCGGGCTCGCGGTGGCGCGCGGCTTCGTCGAGGCGATGGACGGTACCGTCACCGCCGAGGACACCCCTGGTGGCGGCCTCACCATGGTCGTCAGCCTGCCCGCGGCCGAGCGGCCGCCGGAACCGGGGGAGGCGACCGGTGACGGGCACGACCCGCTGTCGCGGCTGATCACGTGACAGCCGGTGGCCTGCCGCTCCGGCCTGTCGTTCCTCGCTCCCGCAATCCGTATGTTCAGCAAGTCCCACAGTCCGTAAGTCCGACAGCCCTGAAAGGCGGAGCCCGTAAATGACCCGGGTCCTCGTCGTGGACGACGAACCGCAGATCGTCCGCGCGCTGGTGATCAACCTCAAGGCCCGCAAGTACGAGGTCGACGCGGCCCATGACGGCGCGAGCGCCCTGGAACTGGCCGCCGCCCGCCATCCCGACGTCGTCGTCCTCGACCTGGGCCTGCCCGACATGGACGGCGTCGAGGTGATCCGCGGCCTGCGCGGCTGGACCCGGGTGCCGATCATCGTGCTGTCGGCCCGGCACGCCTCCGACGAGAAGGTCGAGGCCCTGGACGCCGGCGCCGACGACTACGTCACCAAGCCGTTCGGCATGGACGAGCTGCTCGCCCGGATGCGCGCCGCCGTGCGCCGCGCCGAGCCGGTCGCGGGCGAGGACGACTCGCTGGTCGTCACCGAGAGCTTCACCGTCGACCTCGCCGCCAAGAAGGTCAACCGGGACGGCGCCGACGTCCGCCTCACCCCGACCGAGTGGCACCTGCTGGAGGTGCTGGTCCGCAACGCCGGCCGGCTGGTCAGCCAGACCCAGCTGCTCCAGGAGGTGTGGGGCCCCGCCTACCGCACCGAGACCAACTACCTGCGGGTCTACCTCGCCCAACTGCGCCGCAAGCTGGAGCGCGACCCCTCGCACCCGCGCCACTTCATCACCGAACCGGGCATGGGCTACCGCTTCGAGAGCTGACCCCGGGGCGCCCCCGGTGGCCGTACGGCCTGCCGCCGGGGGCGCGGAAACCGGTACCCTTCCGACATGAGTGGTGACAACAGCAGCGACCAGCCGCAGGGGCGCTTCCGCCGCATGCTCAGCCGGCTGACCTCCTCGGCCGAGGAGCTGCAGGCCGAGGAGCTGCGCCAGGAGAGCGCGGCGGAGTCGGGCTGCACGCCGATCGCCGGCTGCGCGGACCGCGAGCTGGTCACCGTGGCGGGCACGCTGCGTACGGTGACGCTCCGCCCGCGGGCCGGGGTGCCGGCCCTGGAGGCCGAACTCTTCGACGGCACCGAGGCGCTGGACGTGGTCTGGCTCGGCCGCCGCTCGATCGCGGGCATAGAGCCGGGCCGCCGGCTCGTCGCCAGCGGCCGGATCAGCCACGCACGCGGGCGCCGCGTGCTGTTCAACCCCCGCTATGAGCTGCGTCCGGTCGGACACGGGAGCGAATGAGCGTGAGCAACCAGCCCGGCGGCGAGTCCGCCGCCCAGCTTGACCTGGCCGCGAACCACCACGCGCCGCCCGGCCCGCACGGACCCGGGGCCGCGGCCGACGCGGCCGTCCGCGAGGCCGTCGTCGCCAAGGAGGCCGCCGACAGCGCGGCCGAGGAGGCCGCCCGCAAGGCCGCCGCCTCCAAGGAAGCGGCCGACACCATCCTGCAGGCCTTCGGCGGCGTGCGCGGCATGATCGACATGACGCTGCCCGGCCTGGTCTTCATCGTCACCTTCAACATCACCCACCAGGTCAGCTCCGCCGCCTGGGCCGCGCTGGGCCTGTGCGCGGTGTTCGTGGTGACCAGGCTGGCCCGGCGGGAGACCGTCCAGCACGCCTTCAGCGGGGTGTTCGGCGTCGCCCTCGGCGCCTGGATCTCGATGAAGAGCGGCCGCGCCGAGGACTTCTACCTGCCCGGCCTGCTGTGGAACGTCGGCTACAGCATCGCGCTGGCGGTCTCCGCCCTGGTGCGCTGGCCGATGATCGGCGTGATGCTCGGCCCGGTCACCGGCGAGATGTTCACCTGGCGCAAGGAGAACCCGGGCCGGTTCGCCGCCTACACCAAGGCGACCTGGGCCTGGGTGGTGATCATGGGCCTCAAGCCGGTGATCCTCTTCCCGCTGTACTTCACCCACAACGTCAACCTGCTCGGCTGGCTCAAGGTCGCCCTCGGCATCCCGCCGATGCTGCTGGCGATGTACGTCACCTGGCAGATCCTGCTCAAGGCGCCGCCGCCGATCAAGGCGCAGTTCGACGACGACGAGGAGCCGGCCCGCTAGGCCCTGTCCGGCCGGAGCCCCGGCCCGCCGGCCCGCACGCGACGGGCGAGGGCCCGCACCCCTGGTGGGTGCGGGCCCGCGCCCGGGTGCGGTGCGCGCCTTCGGGCCAACTGGGCGCCGGGGGGCGCCGACAGGAGGTGCTCCAGCGCCTCCTC
>NZ_JBHXTQ010000156.1:0-5126 GCF_042677305.1 Kitasatospora sp. NPDC127121
CTCCACCACCCCTTGTGTACTGTTACGGCCCCCCACCGGTTTGGGGTGGGCGGCCTTCACGTTTACCCCGGTTGGGGCGTAGGATCATCCGTCCGCTCGTTTTCCGGAGCCGGATTCCGCCGCTACCACCGAGGCCATGCAGAGCAACACGGACACCACCGCCGCCACCGACCGCGAGACCGTACGCGAGCGCGAGATCGCCGGTGAGCAGCAGCACCTCGACACCGTCTACCACCGGCTGGAGGAGAAGCTTGCCGAGGCCGAGTACATCCTGGAGGACGCCGCCAAGCGGGTCCACGTCGGCACCCCCGGCGCGCTCGCCGAGCGCGACGCCCAGGTCTACCGGGCCGGCGCCCACCTCCAGCGCCTGAACAACGAGTTCGAGGACTTCCTGTTCGGCCGGATCGACCTCCAGCGGGCGGACGCCCCGGAGGAACACGGCATCCCCTCCGACACGCCGCTCGACCCGGCCGACCCGGCCGTCGCCGAGACCCTGCACATCGGCCGTCTCGGTGTGCTGGACGCCGAGTACGGGCCGCTGGTGATCGACTGGCGGGCGCCCGCCGCCGCGCCGTTCTACCGCGCCACCCCGGTCGAGCCGGGCCGGGTGGTCCGCCGCCGGGTGATCCGCTCCAAGGGGCGCAGGGTGATCGGCGTCGAGGACGACCTGCTGCGTCCCGACCTCACCCCGACCCTGAACGGCCGGGAGCTGGCGGTGGTCGGCGACGGCGCACTGATGGCCTCGCTCGGCCGCGCCCGCAGCCACTCGATGCGCGACATCGTCTCCTCCATCCAGAAGGAGCAGGACGAGGTGATCCGGGCGGCCGCCGCCGGCGCCACGCTCGTCACCGGCGGCCCGGGCACCGGCAAGACCGCCGTCGCCCTGCACCGCGCCGCGTACCTGCTGTACCAGGACCGCCGCCGCTACGCCGGGGGCATCCTGGTGGTCTCGCCGACCCCGTTGCTGGTCTCCTACACCGAGGGCGTGCTGCCCTCGCTCGGTGAGGAGGGGCAGGTCGCCATCCGCGCGGTCGGCTCGCTGGTGGACGGCGTCGAGGCGGGCACCTACGACAGTCCGGAGGCGGCCCGGGTCAAGGGCTCGGGCCGGATGGTGCAGCTGCTGCGCCGGGCGGCTCGGGCCGCGCTGGAGCTGGGTGCGCCGCAGGAGCTGAAGGTGGTCGCCCGCGGCGAGGTGCTCAAGCTGGACGCGGGCCGGCTCAAGGCCGTGCGCGGCAACGTGATCGGCGCCGGCGGCACCCCGCTGAACCTGCTGCGCCCGCGCGCCCGCCGGATGCTGCTGGACGCCCTGTGGCAGGAGCTCACCCGGCACCTGCCGAAGCCGACCGACCACTACGCCCGCGAGCAGCGCCAGGAGGAGAAGGAGTCCTTCGACGAGTACGTCTCGGACGAGGCGCCGTTCCTGGACTTCCTGGACGCCTGGTGGCCCGCCGTGACCCCGCGCCGGGTGCTCGGCACGCTCAAGCAGCACCGGCACATCAACCGGATCGCCCGCCGCGCCGTCTCCCCGGACGAGGCGAGGCTGCTGGCGGCGTCCTGGCGCCAGCTGTCCCCGAACGGCGAGGGCGCGCTGTCCGCGCACGACGTCGCGCTGGTGGACGAGCTCCAGGTGCTGCTCGGCGAGGCGGCCCGGCCGAAGGTGCGCGAGGTGAACGCGGTGGACCTGCTGAGCGGGCTGGAGGAGGTCACCACCTTCGCCGACCGCAGCTCCCGTCAGCGCGAGCGCGTCCCCGTCGAGCGCACCGAGTACGCGCACGTGATCGTGGACGAGGCGCAGGACCTCACCCCGATGCAGTGGCGCATGATCGGCCGCCGGGCCCGGATGGCGACCTGGACGATCGTCGGCGACCCGGCGCAGTCCTCCTGGCCGTTCCCGCAGGAGGCGCAGGCCGCGCTGGACGAGGTGCTGTCCGGCAAGCCGCGCCGCCGCTTCACGTTGACCGTCAACTACCGCAACCCGGCCGAGATCGCCGAGGTCGCGGCCAAGGTGCTGGCGCTGGCCGCGCCGGGCACCCCGTCGCCGACCGCGGTGCGCCGGGTCGGCGTCGAGCCGCGCTTCGCGGCCGTCGTGGATCCCGCCCCGGAGGCCTTCGGCGCGGCGGCCCGGGCGGAGCTGGAGCGGCTGCTGGGCGAGGTGGACGGCACCGTGGCGATCGTGGTGCCGATGGACCGCCGGGCCGAGGCGGCCGGCTGGGCCGAGGGCCTGGGCGAGCGGGCGGTGGTGCTGGGCAGCCTGGAGGCGAAGGGCCTGGAGTACGACGCGACCGTGGTGGCCGACCCGACCGGCATCGCCGGCGAGTCGGAGGCCGGCCTGCGGGTGCTGTACGTGGCGCTCACCCGGGCGACCCAGCGGCTGACCGTGCTGTCCGGTCCGGACGACCTGCCGGACGCGGCCGGCGTGCCCGCGCTGCTGCACGGCTGACGGCCGGTCCGCCGGACGAAGAAGGCCCCTCACCGGATGGTGAGGGGCCTTCAGACGTTAGTGACACCGACCCGCCATGCTCGCCTCGCGGCAAGTGGTCCCTCGAAGGGACGAAGGTTGGGCCCGGGGGCTTGGATCGAGCCGGTGTCCCGTCCAATGTAACGCATCGGCCCGGAGAGGCAAGAAGTTGTCGGGTCCACACACTCAATGAACGTTATTTCTGGCTACCCCTTGGAAGGTGCGACGATCGAGGTCTAGCATGCGCAGGCGATGCCTTCAACAAAATGTTGAACCTGCCGCACGGACGGAAGAAGGAAGCGTCGATGGCGACGGTGCCCAGTGTCTCCAACTCGATCACGGTGCGGCTGGAGGTCCCGGCCCGGGGCAACGCCGTCAGTGCGATCACCACGGCCGTGGAGTCCTCCGGCGGTTCGGTGACCGGTCTCGACGTCACCGCCTCCGGCCTGGAGGCGCTGCGGATCGACGTCACGGTGGCGGCCTCCTCGGTCGCGCACGGCGAGGAGATCGTCGAGAAGCTGCGGGCGATCGACGGCGTGTCGATCGGCAAGGTCTCGGACCGCACCTTCCTGATGCACCTCGGCGGCAAGATCGAGATGTCGTCCAAGCTCCCGATCCGCAACCGTGACGACCTCAGCATGATCTACACCCCGGGCGTCGCCCGGGTCTGCATGGCGATCGCCGAGAACCCCGAGGACGCCCGCCGCCTCACCATCAAGCGCAACAGCGTCGCCGTGGTCACCGACGGCTCGGCGGTGCTGGGCCTGGGCAACATCGGCCCGGCCGCCGCGCTGCCGGTCATGGAGGGCAAGGCGGCCCTGTTCAAGCGCTTCGCCGGGATCGACGCCTGGCCGATCTGCCTGGACACCCAGGACACCGACGAGATCGTGGCCATCGTCAAGGCGATCGCCCCCGGCTTCGCGGGCATCAACCTGGAGGACATCTCCGCGCCGCGCTGCTTCGAGATCGAGGCCCGGCTGCGCGAGGCCCTGGACATCCCGGTCTTCCACGACGACCAGCACGGCACCGCGATCGTGGTGCTGGCCGCCCTCACCAACGCGCTGAAGGTGGTCGGCAAGGAGATCAGCGACATCCGGGTGGTGATGTCGGGCGCCGGCGCCGCCGGCACCGCGATCCTCAAGCTGCTGCTGGCGGCCGGTGTCGAGCACGCCACCGTGGCGGACGTGCGCGGTGTGGTCCACCAGGGCCGGGAGGACCTCAACGACAGCCTGCGCTGGATCGCCGAGCACACCAACCGCTCGGGCCGCACCGGCAGCCTCAAGGAGGCCGTGGCGGACGCCGACGTCTTCATCGGCGTCTCGGCCCCGAACGTCCTGGACGGCGACGACCTGGCCACCATGGCCGAGGACTCGATCGTCTTCGCGCTGGCCAACCCGGACCCGGAGGTCGACCCGGCCATCGCCCGGCAGACCGCCGCCGTGGTCGCCACCGGCCGCAGCGACTTCCCCAACCAGATCAACAACGTGCTGGTCTTCCCGGGTGTCTTCCGCGGCCTCCTGGACGCCCAGAGCCGCACCGTCAACACCGAGATGATGATCGCCGCCGCCCGGGCGCTGGCCACCACCGTCGCCGACGACGAGCTGAACGCCAACTACATCATCCCGAGCGTCTTCCACAAGGACGTCGCCAAGACGGTCGCCTCGGCGGTGCGCGAGGCGGCGCTGGCGGGCGTCCAGGAGAGCACGGAGCCGGCCCGTCCGACCCCGGGCATCGTCGGCACGCTCGACGCCTCCTCCTTCCCCACCGTCAAGCTCTGACCGGCGAGGCGGCCGACGTGTCGCTGATCGGTCAAATGTCCGAATAGCGGCCTTACCCGTCCGAGTCCGCCCCGAACCCTTGCGACACAAGGGCGAGGGGCGTGTTTGGGCTTGTCGTGCCTAGGGCGTACGGTAGCCCTGCACGGGGCAGGCGTGTCCGACAAGTACGGAACGTCCCCCTGGTCTTCCGGCGCGTCGTCCCGACCGCCGCCCGGGCCCGGTCCGCCGGAGCCGACGGAGCGTCACACCTCCAACGGGCGGGGTTCGTTCGGGTGTCGTGGCCGGGGCCCGATTGGCTTTCTCGGGGCCGGTCGGGGCAGGATTCGTATCCAGGCAGGCGGACGGGCCTTCGACGGCACCGGCGCGCGGCATCGGGTACGGACCCGGCCTGCGACCACGCATTGCCTGCATGAGCACAGTGTGCGGACCTGCGGCCTATCCGGGTGCCCCCCGGTGGGAGTACCGATGGGCCCCCGCACACCGCAAGCGAACAGACCACAGGAGTACACATGAACCGCAGTGAGCTGGTGGCCGCGCTGTCCGAGCGCGCCGAGGTGACCCGCAAGGACGCCGACGCCGTTCTGGCCGCCTTCGCCGAGATCGTCGGCGAGGTCGTCGCCAAGGGCGACGAGAAGGTCACCATCCCCGGTTTCCTGACCTTCGAGCGCACCCACCGCGCCGCCCGCACCGCCCGCAACCCGCAGACCGGTGAGCCGATCCAGATCGCGGCCGGCTACAGCGCCAAGGTGAGCGCGGGCTCCAAGCTGAAGGAAGCCGCCAAGGGCGCCTGAACCACCCCTTGAACGCCCGAGAGGCCGGGGGCACCCCCGGGGGAGCCCCGGCCCGGGGCGTATAAACAAAAACAAGCCCCCCAGAAAAAAGAGTGAAGA
>NZ_JBHXTQ010000157.1:0-4505 GCF_042677305.1 Kitasatospora sp. NPDC127121
CCCGCAGGAGACCCGGTGTCCTTCGCGGGGGCCGGAAATCTGGTGTCCTTCGCGGGCAATCCGCGCCGGGTGCGGCTTCGAACGCCTGACGTCGCCGTGTTCCGTCGGCCCGGCCGGGTGTCCGTCCGGCCGGGATTCCCTGGAGGTCGTGCCATGCCCACCGTCCACTGGCCGGGGCCGTCGCCCGTGCGTTGCGAGCGCGAGGTGGCCGGATGAGCACGGTCGTTCACCTGTCCGGGCCGGGGCGTCCGGGCACCGACCTCAAGGAGTTGCTGAGCAGGACCGCGCGCGGCGACCGGGAGGCGTTCGGCCGGCTGTACGACGCGGTGGCGGGCCCGGTGCTGGGGCTGGTCCGCCGGGTGCTGCGGGATCCGGCGCAGTCCGAGGAGGTCGCGCAGGAGGTGATGCTGGAGGTGTGGCGCACCTGCGCCCGCTACCGGCCCGAGCGCGGGGAGGTGCTGGCGTGGGTGCTGACCATCGCCCACCGCCGCGCCGTGGACCGGGTGCGGGCGGCGCAGGCGGCCGCCGACCGCGACCAGCGGGCCGCCGCCGCCTCGCACGTGCCGGCGTTCGACGAGGTCGCCGAGCAGGTCGAGGGGCGGCTGGAACGCGAGCAGGTGCGGCGCTGCCTGAAGGGGCTGACCGAGTTGCAGCGGGAGTCGATCACGCTGGCCTACTACCGCGGGTACACCTACCCGCAGGTCGCCGAACTGCTCGGCACCCCGCTGGGCACCGTCAAGACCCGGATGCGCGACGCGCTGATCCGGCTGCGCGACTGCCTGGGAGTGGGAGCATGAGCGGCGCCGACCTGCACACGCTGACCGGCGCCTACGCCGCGCACGCCCTCGACGCGGACGAGCGCGCGCAGTTCGAGCGCCACCTGGCGCAGTGCCCGGCCTGCGCCCGGGAGGTGGCCGAGTTCACGGCGACGCTGGCCAGGCTCGGCGCCGCGCAGGCCGTCGCGGTGCCCGGGGAGCTGAAGTCGCGGGTGATGGGCGCGCTGGACACCGTCCGGCAGGAGGCCCCGCGCGCCGCGGCCGGGCCCGACGGCGCCCGGCGCCCCGGGCGGCTCGCCCGCGGCTGGCCGCGGCTGGCGCTGGCGGCCTGTCTGGCGGCGGCCGCGGCCCTCGGCGGCGTGGCCGTCCAGCAGCACCGGGAGGCTAACCGGGCCAGGGCCCTCGCCGCCGCGCTGCAGCGGCACCAGGACCTGGTCACCGGGCTGCTGGCGGCACCCGACGCCCGGCGGGCGAGCGGCCCGGCGGCCGGTGGCACCGGCAGCGGGGCGGTGGTCTGGTCGCACGGCCGGGGCCGGGCCGTCCTCCTGGCCTCCGGCCTGCCCGCCCCGGCGGACGGCACGGCGTACGAGCTGTGGTTCGACGACGGCGCCGCGATGCGCCCGGCGGGGCTGATGCCCCGGGGCGACGGCGCGTTCCTGCTGGACGGCCCCCTGGACGGTGCGCGCGGCATCGGCGTCACGGTGGAGCCCTCGGCCGGATCCGCTCACCCCACGGGGGCGCCGGTCCTGCTGATCCCGTTCACCTGAGCGGCCGAACCGGGTCGGGCGAAAGGCCGGGTCGGTCAGGTCGGCCGGGTCGGTCAGGTCGGGGTCAGGAGACGGTGACGGTGCCGTGCACGGATTCGGCACCGGGCGGGTGACGGCCTGCCGCGCGATGCCCGTGGACGGCGAATTCACCGCTACGCGTGACGCGGCTGAACACTCCGGACGGGCCCGGGCCGACCCCCCGGGGGGCGCCCCGGGTGCCCTTGAGCGGCCTCAGCGCGGCCCCGGCTCTGGCCGGGAGGTGTCACCCGGCCAGAGCAATTTCACCCGATCGGGGGGTATCCGGACTCGCACCCATCCGGTGGAGCCGGACCGCCGAATGAGGACCGTGACCGATGAGACGAGCAGCAGCCCGCCGGGCGCCCTCCCCCGAGCACGCCCCCGTGCCGCCGGGCCGGCCGTCGCGGCGCTGTGCGGGCTGGCGGCCGCCGCCGCGGCCGTGGGAGCCGGCGAGGCGGCGGCGGCGTTCACCCGCCCCCAGGCCTCACCGGTGGTGGCGATCGGCTCGGCGGCGATCGACCTCGCACCCACCGCCGTCAAGGCGTGGGCGGTCCAGCGGTTCGGCACCGGCGACAAGGCGGTCCTGCTGGGCGGGATCTACACCGTCATGGGCCTCGCGGCCGCGGCCCTCGGCGTGCTGGCCGGACGCCGTCGCGGCGCGGCCGCCGCCCTGTTCGCGGCCTTCGGCGGCCTCGGCGCCTGGGCAGCGCTGGCCCGCCCGCAGGCCGTCCCCACCGACCTGCTGCCCTCCGCCGCCGCGGCGGGCGGCGCGGTCGCCGTGCTGTGGTGGCTGACCGGACCCGCCCTCTCCCTTGGCCCTTTCCTTAGCCCTTTCCCTGGCCCCTCCCGGCGCTCGGGCGCGGTCCGGCCGGCCGGGCCCGAGCGGCGGCGCGTCCTGGCGGCCGGCGCCACGATCGGCGCGGCCGCCGCCCTCGGCACGGCCGGACGCGTCCTGTCCGACCGGCGCGGCGACGTCAGCGCGGCCCGCGCCGCCGTCCGCCTGCCGCCGCCGCTGCACCCGGCGCCGCCACTGCCGCGCGCCGTCGGCGCCACGGTCCCCGGCCTGCCCCCGTTCATCACCCCCACCGCCGACTTCTACCGCGTCGACACCGCCCTGACCCTGCCGCGCATCGACCCGCGCGCCTGGTCGCTGCGGCTGCACGGCCTGGTCGACCGCCCGCTACTGATCGGCTTCGACGACCTACTCGCCCTCGGGCTGGAGGAGCTGGACCACACCCTGTCCTGCGTCTCCAACGAGGTCGGCGGCCCCTACGCGGGCACCACCCGCTGGCTCGGCGCCTCGCTGCCCGCCCTGCTGCGCCGCGCCGGCGTCCGCTCCGGCGCCGAGCAGCTCGTCGGCCGCTCGCAGGACGGCATGACGATCGGCACCCCGGTCGAGACGCTCCTCGACGGGCGCCGGGCGCTGCTCGCGGTGGCGATGAACGGCGAGGCGCTGCCCGTCGAACACGGCTTCCCCTGCCGCACGGTGGTGCCCGGCCTCTACGGCTACACCTCGGCCACCAAGTGGCTCGTCGACCTGGAGGTGACCACCTTCGCCGCCCGCGACCCGTACTGGGTGCGGCGCGGCTGGGACCGCACCGGCGAGGTCCGCACCGCCTCGCGGATCGACGTGCCCGCGCCGTTCGCCCGCGTGCCGCCCGGCGACGTGACGGTGGCCGGCACCGCCTGGGCCACCCACCGCGGCATCGCCGCCGTCGAGGTGCGCGTCGACGGCGGGCCCTGGCGGCAGGCCGAACTGGCCACCGACGCCGGGCCCGACCTATGGCGCCAGTGGACCCACGCCTGGACCGGCGCCGCCCCCGGGACCCACCGCATCGAGGCCCGCGCCACCGACGCCACCGGGGCCGTCCAGCCCGAGACCCGCACACCTCCCTACCCCTCGGGCGCGACGGGCTGGCACAGCGTCGTCGTCACCGTCACCTGACCCCACCCCACGACCTACCCACCCCTTCGGCATCCGGGATCCGCCCGATGCCCCTGACAGGAGAATCCGTCCATGAACACGACCGTCCTGGTCCGCAAGCCCTTCGCCGCCGTCCTCGCCGCCGGCCTGCTGGCCGCCGCCCTGAGCGCGTGCAGCAACAGCGGCGGCGACGCGAAGTCCTCGGACACGGCCAAGAGCACCACCGCGGCCGCCGCACCCACGCCGTCCGTGACCGGCGGCCCGTCCACGGAGGCCCGGGCTTCCGGTGCCCCGTCCGCCGAGCAGGTGACGGCCGGGCAGCCGTTCGGCACCGCGTGCGCGGCCGTCCCCAAGGACGGGGCGGGCAGCTTCACCGGCATGGCCAAGGACCCGGTCGCCACCGCCGCCTCCAACAACCCGCTGCTGTCCACCCTCGTCACCGCCGTCAAGCAGGCCGGCCTGGTGGACACCCTCAACTCCGCGAAGAACATCACCGTCTTCGCCCCCACCAACGACGCCTTCGCCAAGCTCCCGAAGAAGGACCTCGACGCCGTCCTCGCCGACAAGGACAAGCTCACCAAGATCCTCACCTACCACGTCGTCCCCCAGCGCCTGGCTCCCGCGGCACTCGCCGGCGGACACAAGACCCTGGCCGCCGACGACCTCACCGTGACCGGCACCGCCCCGGACTTCACCGTCAACTCCGCCGCCAAGGTGCTGTGCGGCGACGTCCAGACCGCCAACGCCACCGTCTACATCGTCGACACCGTCCTGATGCCCGCCTCCTGACCCGACATCAGCCCATGAACCGCGGCCCCCGGCGAACAACCCCCCGGTAGCCGGGGGCCGCACCCCCACCTCCCGCCCCCGCTGGCTTCCCCACCAGCCAAATATGTAGACCGACCGACATATTTCTTCTACGCCATGATTCCAGCCGCGGGATAAGTGGGGAGGTGCAAAGTGACGCGCGCGCCCAGGCGCTGCTGCATCCCCGCTCACCGCCCCCCCACAGTGGGCGCA
>NZ_JBHXTQ010000158.1:0-4468 GCF_042677305.1 Kitasatospora sp. NPDC127121
GCCCGCCCCTCCCGCCCCCCCCCCCCCCTGGGGGGCGGTTGTAACCCCTGAACCGCGGGGGGGGGGGCCCGCCCCCCCCCCGGGGCCCCCCCCCCACCCGGACCGCACCACCCGCAGTACCGCACCACCCGCAGTACCGCTCGTCAGTACCACCCGAAGACCCCGGGTGGCCGGTCGGCACCCCGTGCCGTCCGGCCGCCCGGCCGGCCCCGGCCGGATCGGCAGGCGCCCACCCCGGACGCGCCGCCGGCCCGGTCGGCCTGGAACGTGCGGCCCGCCCTCCCGCAGTCAGGGCGGGCCGCACCCCCGCGCCGGCGGTCGGGGGACCGCTGCCCGGTCCCCCGACCGCCTCCCCGCCCCCGGCGGTGCGGTCCGGCGGTGCGGCTATCGTGCACAGGTGCACGAGGCGGCCCGGAACACCGGGCACGGCACGTGAGGGGAGTCCCAGGTGATCGGACGGGCGCTGAACGGGCGTTACGAACTCGTCGAGATAATCGGCGTCGGCGGCATGGCCACCGTCTGGCGCGGGCTGGACCACGTGCTGGGCCGTCAGGTGGCCGTCAAGGTCCTCAACGGGGGACTCGCCGACGACCCCCGCTTCGCCGAGCGGTTCAGCCGCGAGGCGCAGCACGCGGCCATGCTGGTGCACCCGAGGATCGTCATGGTCTTCGACTCGGGCGTCGACCAGGGCACGCCGTTCATCGTCATGGAGCTCGTCCACGGCCGTTCGCTCGCCGCCGTGCTGGCGCAGCAGCCGGGCCTGCCGGTGGAACGCGCCGTCGGCATCGCGGCGGCGGTCTGCGAGGCGCTGGCGGTCGCGCACGCGGCCGGGCTGGTCCACCGGGACATCAAACCCGGCAACATCATGATCACCGACGACGGCGGGGTGAAGGTCGTCGACTTCGGCATCGCCCGGGCCGGTTCGTCCAGCAACCTGACCCAGACGGCGAGCGTGCTCGGTACGGCCGCCTACCTGTCGCCCGAGCAGGCCACCGCCTCGCCCCTGGACGGCCGCACCGACCTCTACGCGGTCGGCTGCGTGCTCACCGAAATGCTCACCGGCGAGACGCCGTTCACCGCCGAGACGCCGGTGGCGATCGCCTTCAAGCACGTCAGCGAGCAGCCCCTGCCGCCGTCCTACCGCCGCCCCGGCCTGCCGCCCGCGCTGGACGCGGCCGTGCTGCGCCTGCTCGCCAAGAACCCCGCCGACCGGCCGGCGGACGCCGTCGCGGCGCGGGCCGAACTCCTCTCCACCATCCCCGGGTTGGCGGTCGGCGACCCGACGGCGGAACTCCTCGCCACCGCCGCCGCCACCCAACTGCTGCCGCCCGTACGGCCGGTGAACCCCAACCAGCAGCACACCACCCTGCTCCCGCCGCAGGCCCCGGCCGTCACCTCGCTGATGGCGCCCGTCCCGCAGGCCCCGCCGGCCACTTCGCTGATGGCGCCCGTCCGGCAGGCCCCGCCCGGGGCCGCCGGCCGCAACCGCAACCGCCGCCGCAGGCCCCTCGTCCTCGGCGCGCTGGGCGTGGCCGGACTCGCCGGCGTCACCGCCCTGGCCGTCGCCGCCCTGGACGAGCCCGCCGGCAACGCCGCCGCCCCCGCTCCCGCCAAGCCGCCGGCGGCCACCGCCCCCAGCACCCCGGCTGCCGCGCCCAGCACCCCGGCCCGCGCGTCCACCCCCGCGGCGACCCCGACGCCCACCACCGCGGCCCCCACCACCCCGGTCGGTCTCCCCACGGCCCCCAACCCGGGCATTCCCCGCAACCAGGGGGCGGCCCTCCAGCTCAACGCCTTCCGCCAGGCCGTCGTCCAGACCCCGGTCGGGGGCAAGGAGCACGACCGCCAGGCGGAGCTGCTGCGGATCCTCGACGACGCCTCCGCCCGCCTCAACGAGGGCAATCCGGACGATGCGGCCCAGGAGCTCAAGGACGCCCAGAAGGTGATCCGCGACCTGGCCAAGAAGCACGCCATCGACGGCCCCACCAGCGCCAACTGGAACGCCCGCCTCGGCGCCCTGCTGATCACCCTGCACGCCACGGCCGCCGACAACCAGGACTGGTGACCGCAGGGCCCGAGTTCTGTCCGGCGGGGCGCTTCAGCGTGCGGCCGCGGGCTGCTCGGCCGCCCAGGCGAACCCGTCCGGGTCGGTGAAGGTTCCGGCGGTGCCGCCGATCACGAGCCGGTGCGATCCGCTGCCGTCGGGGGAGACTCCGGCGTCCTTGGCGAGGGCCCGGCGCTTGTACAGCGCGAGCTTGACCGGGCTCGACCCGGTGGCGAACTCGACGTACACCGGGCCGAAGCTCTTCGCCACGGCGAGGCCGCGGTCGACGTAGAACCGCTTGCTCGCGGAGACGTCCGCGACTCCCAGCAGGAGCACGAGCCGGTCGATCCGCCGGGTGGCCGGGCCGGTGTCCTTCTTCGCGGAGGTCGCGATCTTCCAGATCGTCCCGTCCGGGGCCTGGACGACGCCGCCGTAGCCCCAGAGCGACTTCGCGGCGGGCTTGAGGGCGGTGGCGCCGGCGTCGAGGGCGGCGTCGACGAAGCCGTCGACGGTGGCGGGCTGGGACACCGTGAGCGACAGCGTGAACCCGCGGAAGCCGGTGGTCGGCTCCTGCGAGGCCCGCAGGCGCAGCTGCGTGTCCAGGCCGAAGGCGGTGGTGTAGAAGCTGCGGGCGGCCGTGGGGTCGGCGACGTCGAGGATGAGGGAGTCGATGGAAGTCATGTCCTCCACGCTAGGCGCGGCCCGGTGGCCGGGGCTTCTCGAATCCTGACCGGTCCGGGGGCCCGTCGTGCGCGGCGCCGGTAGTCGTCGGGCGGCATGCCGACCAGTTCGGCGAAGCGGGTGCGGAAGGCGTCCGGCGAGGTGCAGCCGACCGCGCGGCGGACCGCGCTGACGCCGAGGCCGCCGCCGCGCAGGAACGCGGCCGCGCGCTCGACGCGACGCGCCGTCAGGTAGCCGTACGGCGAGTCGCCGTAGGCCAGCCGGAACTCGCGGCTGAGCTGCCCGGCCGCCAGGCCGGCGTCGCGCGCGAGCGCCAGGACGTCGAGTGGCCGCGCGTACTCGCGGTCGATCCGGTCCCGGACGCGGCGCAGCCGTGCGAGGTCTTTCAGGCGCTGCGCCGCCGCGCGGGCGCGGGCCCACGAGGGGTGACACACGGGAGGACTCCTCTCACCGGGCCCGACTCCGGCCGTCGCGGCCGTCGCGGTCGTCAGGGACTGCACGGCCCGTACGGTCGGCGCGCGGCCGGACGGCTCAGCGCAGCTGCTGGATGCGGATCAGGTTGCCGGCGGGGTCGCGGAAGGCGCAGTCGCGGATGCCGTACGGCTGCTCGGTCGGTTCCTGGACGACCTCGGCGCCGCCGGCCTGCACCGCCCGGAAGGTGCCGTCGAGGTCCCGGGTGGCCAGCAGGATCCAGCCGTAGGTGCCCTTGGCCATCATCTCGGCGATGGTGCGGCGCTCGTCCTCGGTGACCCCGGGGTCGACGGCCGGCGGCGCCAGGAGGATGGAGGTGTCGGGCCGCCCGGCGGGGCCGACGGTGATCCAGCGCATCTTGCCCTGCCCGACGTCGCCACGGACCTCGAAGCCGAGGACGTCGCGGTAGAAGACCAGGGACGCGTCCGGGTCGTCGTGCGGGAGGACGCTGGTGTGAATGGTGATGTCCATGGCGCCGATGCTAGGTGTGGCCGCGCGGGCGTGCTTCTCGGATCCTGACCGATCGGGCGCGGCCGTCCACAGCCTGTGGACAACGTCACGGCTTGCGGTGGCTCCGGGTCTCGACGTTCGCCCGGATCGCCCGCGACAGCGTCCCCGCCGCCGTGGCGAGGAAGACGAAGGTGTACCCGATCTGCAGGATCACCACGAGGCGGGGCGCCTGTGCGGCCGGGGTGATGTCGCCGTAGCCGACGGTGGCCAGGGTGACGACGGTGAAGTACAGGGCGTCGAGCCGGGTGACCAGCCCATCGAAATCGCCCGGACGGGCGGCCATGACGTAGTAGGTCGCGGCGAAGATGGTCATCGCGAGGAAGATCAGGAAGGACAGCCAGGCCACCGGGCGCTTCGCGTCGCCCCGCAGCACGGCGGTGGTCTTCGCCAGCAGCAGGCCGCTCAGGCCGACCAGCGCGGCGGTGAACACCAGCCAGCTGAGGACGGGGTGGTGGTAGCCGAGCCGGCGCAGGGGGAGAATCCAGTACGCGAGGATCAGCGCGGTGCAGGCGCCCAGCAGCCAGAGCGCGGACCTCGGGTCGACCCGGCCTTGCGGTGGTGGTGGCTGGCTTCCGGACATCGCGTCCAGCCTGCGGCCGCGCCGGGCCGGCCGCGTCCCGGGCTGGGCCGTTCGGGCCGGACCGTCCGGGGGCGGGTCGGCGGGGGCCGCGGCCACCGCCCCCCCCCCCCCCCACAAAATACCGGGCCCGGGGGGCAGCCTGCGGGCGGGCCGGCTCCTGCAGCCCCGCCAGCACCCCCCAG
>NZ_JBHXTQ010000159.1:0-4147 GCF_042677305.1 Kitasatospora sp. NPDC127121
TCCGGCCCGACCGTCAGCACCGTCACCTCGGCGCCCTCGTTCGCCGCCGCGATCCGCAGCGCCTGCTCCACGCCGTACTCGTCGAGCTCCGACAGAAGGCCGTCCACACCCTCCCGGTCGGTGGTGTGATCGTCCGCGAACCGACGGTCACCCGTCGCGTCCGGCACGTACTTCACACAGACAACGATCCTCAAGCTCACGGCCTGTCTCCTGTACTGGTCTCGTCCGGCGGCTGCGGCTGTGCAAGCGGGGCGCGAACACGGTGCGCACCCGCTCCGGGCAGCGAGTTCCCGTGCCGGTCCGGAACTTCCTGGCAGCATACTCGGCAGTAGTCCAGTGGTCACTACTGGCCAGTAGCTTAGGCCGGGCGGCTGCACTTCCGTCTGCGCCCATCCTGCCCCAGGGCAACCCCGACACCACCTGATCGGGCTACATATCCGCCACAGGACCGCCGGGGCCCCGGCTCACACCGTCTCGCCGAGCGCCGCGATCACGTCCACCTTGCGCGGCAGTCCGGCCGCCCTACGCACCACCCGGCCACCCCCGTCCAGTACCAGGACGGTCGGCGTGCGCAGGATCTCCAGCCGGCGGACCAGCTCCAGCCGCTCCTCGGCGTCCACCTCGACGTGCGCCACCCCGTCGACCATGCCGGCCACCTCCGCGAGCACCCGGCGGGTGGCCCGGCACGGCTGACAGAACGCCGTCGAGAACTGAACCAGCGTCGCCCGCTCGCCGAGCGCCCCGCCCAACTCCGCCTCCGACAGCCGTACCGCCCCGCCGTTGGTGCGCACCCTCAGCCTCCCATCGCGCCGTACCCGTAGCAGCCAGGAGGCGGTCGCCGGCGCCGGCACGACGACGCACACCACCAACCCGGCCATCCCCAGTCTGCGGCAGCGGCCCCGGGCCCCGAAAGGGAGGTCGACCACCGGGCCGGGCCCGCGTACGATCGCCGGGTGGAATCCGACCGCACCGCACCGCCGTTGCTGACCTCCCGCCGCGTCGTCGACCTGGGCCGGGCCACCACCACCCGCTGTCGCTGACGCGCCCCGCCGCCGCCCGTCGCGACCCTCCCGGAGCCCTCGTGCAGATCGACCCTCGCGGTCCCCGCTTCGCCGCCGCGCTCACCTCGGTCGTCCTGGCCGCCGCCCTCATCACCGGCAGCGACGTGCTGCTGGCCGTCCAGGCCCTCGTCTTCGCACTCGGAGCGTTCGGCGGCCTGCGGCTCTCCCCCTACGGCTGGCTCTACCAGGCCTTCCTCCTCCCCCGGCTGACCCCGCCCTCCGAGACCGAGGACGAGCGGCCGCCCCGCTTCGCGCAGGGAGTCGGCCTGGTGTTCGCCGCCGTCGGCGCCCTCGGCTTCCTCACCGGGGTGGCCTGGCTCGGCCTACTCGCCACAGCCGTCGCCCTGGCCGCGGCCTTCCTCAACGCCGCGTTCGGCTACTGCCTCGGCCGCGAGATCTACCCCCTCGTCCGGCGCGCCCAGGGGCGCCTCGGCGCCGGAGCCTGACCGCAACCCTGGGCCCCCTGGGCCTTCGGGACGGACCGGGCCTCCAGGCCGCCGGGGAGGGAAAAGTTCCCACCCGAACTCATCACGGAGATCACACCGCGAATATCCGCTTGACCGCACGGCTCAGGTGACAGCAGGCACTCGTTCGGGGGATCATCTCCGTGAATCACCCGTGACCGCCGCGGCGTGCCGCGCTCCGGTCGGCCCCCACTCAGCGACGCGGGTACCCGCCGTACCGGGCTCCGGCCCGTGGAAGTCAGGACTGACCGTGGCAGAGTTCGTGTACCCGCCGGTGATCGGCGCCGCACTCACCGCCTTCCGTGCGCTCGACGTGCGGATCAAGATCGTAGGCGCCGAGAACATCCCCGCCAGGGGCGGAGCCGTACTGGTCAGCAACCACATCAGCTACCTGGACTTCCTCTTCGCCGGCCTCGGCGCCTACCGCGGCGGCAAGCGCAAGACCCGCTTCATGGCCAAGGACGACGTCTTCAAGCACCGGGTCTCCGGCCCGCTGATGCGCGGCATGAAGCACATCCCGGTCGACCGCACCGACGGGCAGCCCGCGTACGAGGCCGCCGTGCGCGCCCTCAAGGCCGGCGAGGTCGTCGGGGTGTTCCCCGAGGCGACCATCAGCCGCTCGTTCATGCTGAAGAAGTTCAAGACCGGCGCCGCCCGGATGGCCGCCGACTCCGGCACCCCGCTGCTGCCCGTCATCCTCTGGGGCACCCAGCAGCTCTGGACCAAGGGCCGCCCGAAGACCCTGACCAAGCGCCACGTCCCCGTCACCATCATGATCGGCGAACCGATTCACCTCGGCCCGGACGACAAGCCCGTCATGGTCACCAGACGGCTGCGCGCGGCCATGAGCGAGATGCTCGACCAGGCCCAACGCGAGTACCCCGGCAAGCCCTCCGGCCCGGACGACACCTGGTGGCTGCCCACCCACCTCGACGGCACCGCGCCCACCCTGGAGGTCGCCGAGGCCGAGGACGAGGCGGAGGCCCTCGCCAAGGCCGAACGCCGCGCCGCCCGGGGCTGACGGGCTGACCAGCCCCGTCCCTGGTCCGCCCCGCACCTCCACCCTGCACCGCCGCTCCGCACCGCTACTCCGCGAGACCTTCTACTCCGTGTGACCGACCGAACGCGAGGCGTCGCGTGTCGCCCGGTCGCCGACGCTCCCCGTCTGACACAGTGACAGCCCCCTTGAGGGGCCTTCGTCCTGCATCGGAGACGGAGCGAACGCCGGAGAGGTCGGAAAGGTCGGAGCGGATATGACACGGATGACCCGCACACGGCAGTCCCCCAGGTCACCCAAGGCCCGCACCCGCGCCAGCGCCGGTGCGGGCCTTCTGCTGCTGAGCACCCTGCTCACCGGGTGCGGCGCCGAACCCGGTGAGATCCCCCTGTCCGAGATCCAGGCGGACGCCCCCTCCACCGCACCCGAGTCGCCGACCGCCGCCGCGAGCCCCGGCGTGGTCGGTGCCGCCGCCGGAACGCCTGCGGCCCCCGCGCACAACGGCCTGATCGTCGGCGGGGAATTCCTCGACGCCGCCCGCACCACCAGCGCCATCGTGACCCTCGCACCCGACGGCACCAACTGGCACCAGGTCACCCAGCCGCCCGATCGCACCCGCGACGACCGCCCCGACTGGTCCCCGGACGGCAGCACGATCGCCTTCGACCGGACCGACCCACGGAGCGGCGCCGCCCGCCTCTGGACGGTCTCCACCACCGGCGACGGAGCCCAGCAGATCGGCCAGCTCTGCGAGACCGGCACCGCCGACTGCGCCAACGAGGACGAACGCGCCCCCGCCTACTCGCCCGACGGCAAGCAACTCGCCTTCAGCCGCTCCTGGGGCGCCCTCGACCCGGCCGACAAATACCAGGTCCAGTACTCGGACCTCTACCTGATGAGCCCCGACGGCACCGACGTCCAGCGGCTCACCTTCCTCACCAACGACAAGCCGTACTCCGGGCAGGTCAGCAACCCCAGTTGGTCCCCCGACGGCAAGCAACTCACCTTCGAGTACCGCACCAACGCCACCGGTCAGCCCGCCAACAGCCGCGCCATCTACGTCGTCGCCGCGGACGGCACCGGGCTCCGGCAGCTCACCCCCTGGGAACTGCGCGCCGGAGACCGCGCCAACTGGTCCCCCGACGGCACCCAGATCCTCTTCACCACCTACCCGGCCGGCCGCGCCGACGCCCCCGGCGGCGGCATCTACACCGTCCACCCCGACGGCACCGCCATCGGCGCGCTGACCCCCGCCCCGTCCGACGTCTTCTACGGCGCCGCCGCCTACGCGCCCGACGGCAAGTCCATCGTCTTCGCCCAGGACCCCGCCGGCTCCGGGGCCGACCTCTACACCATGCGGCCGGACGGGACGGGCATCGCCCGGCTCACCCACGACAGGGACGCCTGGCTGACCCGACCGGCGTGGGGAACGGCGGCGGTACCGCCTCAACCCGATGGCCGGGCGTCGGCCCAGGCACAATCGCGGCGGTGGGAAGAGGACGAAGAACTCCAGGACGAATGAATCACAACGCAAAGAACCCCCATCCGGTTTCCCGGATGGGGGTTCTCTGTGAATGATTGTTCGGCGGCGTCCTACTCTCCCACAGGGTCCCCCCTGCAGTACC
>NZ_JBHXTQ010000160.1:0-3647 GCF_042677305.1 Kitasatospora sp. NPDC127121
GGTGCATGGGGTGCGTGGGGTGCGCGGGGTCAGCGCCTGGTGCCGCAGCCCGGGCAGAACGCCGCGCCCTCCGGGATGTCCTGGTGGCACTGGCCGCACTGGGTCGGCTGGGCTAGCCGGTGGCCGCAGCCCGGGCAGAACGGCGTGCCGTGCGTCTCCGCCGAGCACTGCGGGCAGACGAGCTGGCGCGGCGTCCGCACGTCGAACTCGGCGCCGGACTGCTGGCCCTGCTGGTAGGAGCGGTCGGACACCATGTCGTTGAGGCCGCGCCGCTGCGCCGCCATCGCCTCGGCCGCGGTGTCCGGGGCGCAGGTGTGGCACAGGCCCTGGCCCGGGTCGAAGCAGCGGCCGCAGACGTAGTGGGTGCAGCGGGCGCAGCGGTTGAAGTGCACCTGGGCGTTGGTGATCGCGCGCTGGAAGGCGGCGTCGCGCGCGTTGCCCCAGGTGTGGCCGGCCAGGCCGTCGGCGGCGTTGCTGATGGTGTTGGCGTTGCCGCCGATGAGGTTCCAGGCGGCGCTGACGCCCTTGCCGATCCAGCCCGCCACCTGGCCGGTGGTGAACGCCTCGAACGACGAGCGCCAGGTGTCGGAGCAGCGGTAGCAGGAGAACTCGAACTGGAAGCCCGCGCCGGTGCCGTGCTGCTCGCACAGGTCGCGGTAGTTGCTGCTGAAGTAGATCTCGGAACTCACGTCGTCCCCGGTCGATGAAGTGGCATGTCGGCGGCCCCGGGCCCCCCAAGGTGCCGGCACGGATGGGGCGGGTCACGGGGGCGCTGCACAGAATCGCACATGCCGTCATATTTTGTGAATCTCTTATGGACAACGCCTCTATGGACAACGCCTCGTGATCGCCGCACCGAGGGACGTCCGAACCCACCGGACCGGTTCCGATCAGGCTGGTACCGGTTCCGATCGGAACCGGCCGACGCCTCCTCAGAGCCCGGCGACCGGCAGCAGCAGGACCCGCGCCGGGTCGAACCGCTCCCAGCCGGCCGGCCGGCCGCTGCGGCTCACCCGCAACCGGCACCACCGCTGCCCGGCCGAGTCCTGCCACCAGCCGCTGATCCGCCCGGACGCCCAGGTGCCGCCGCCGAGGTCCACCTCGACCGGCTGGTACACCCACTGGACGTCCGGGTCCGCCGGCTCCCCGACGGCCACAGGACTGCGCCGACTCTCCACCACGGTTCCGCCTCCCGACCCGGCCCCGACGCGCGGCCTCCCCGGTCGGGCGGCCACGCGACCAGGCGTGCAGCTCACCCCGGAAACTCTACAGGCGTGTAGAGAATCGCGGGAGGAGTTCCGCCGAAGCCCTCACCCGGCTCAGCGGCGACCCCGGCGCGCGCCGCGGCGGCGGCGCCACAGGGCGAACGGCACGACGGCGGCCAGCCCGAGCGCGTCCGGCGCCGACGGCGCCTCCACCGGCGCGGCCGCGCCCGCGGCCGCGCCTGCCGGCACCTTGCCGAAGGTGTCCGGGACGGGCAGGGTGGACCAGTCCGTGAGCGGCCACGCGACGACGAAGGCCCGGCCGATCACGTTCCCCACCGGCACGAAGCCGTCACCGGTCTCGTTGTGGTGCGGGCGCGAGTCCCGCGAGTTGTTGCGGTGGTCGCCCATCACCCAGAGCTTGCCCTTGGGGACGGTGACGGTGCCCACCGGGTCCTGGTCGCAGGGCGCCGAACCGGGGAACAGGTACGGCTCGTCCAGCGCGACGCCGTTCACCTTCAGCGGGCTGCCCGCCTTGCACTCGACGGTGTCCCCGCCGACCGCGATCACCCGCTTGATCAGGTCCTTCTCGTCCGCCGAGGGCATCAGGCCGACGGTGCTCAGCACCTTCTGGACCGAGCTCATCACCGAGCCGTCCGCGTGCGTCGGCGCGCTCTCCAGCCAGCCGCCCGGATCACGGAAGACCACCACCTCGCCGCGCTCGGGCTCGGCGCCGAACCACGGCGTCAACTTGTCGACCAGCACCCGGTCGCCGATCGCCAGGGTCTGCTCCATCGAACCCGAGGGGATCGAGAAGGCCTGGACGAAGAAGGTCTTGATGCCGAGCGAGAGCAGCAGGGCGATCACCAGCAGAATCGGAAGCTCCTGCCAGAACGGGCGCTTCTTCCGCCCGCTCTTGGCGTCCGGCTCCGCGCCGCCGGCGCCGTCGGCCCCACCGGTCGGACCGCTGCCGCCGCTCCCGTCGCCGCCGGAACCACCGCCGGCCCGGCCGGCGCCGCCGCCGGAGGCCTCGAAGGCCCCCGCCGCGCCCGGGACTTCGGGCGCACCCACCGCGCCGCGCTCCCCGGTTCCACCGCTCTCGCCGGACTCCGTACTCTGCTGGACACTCATCTTCTCGGCCCCTCCCGACGGCCTGGCGGGAGACCGGAACGGAAAACCCCCGCTGTCAGGGAACGAACCTACCGAACGGAGGTTCCCGGGCGCGCCCTGACATGGATCCGCTCACCCTGAGGACCGAACAGACTGAGGAACTCCACCGGCTGCGGCCCGGCGTTGCCGAAGGCGTGCGGGGTCCGGGTGTCGAACTCGGCGGCCTCACCGGCCGTCAGCACCAGGTCGTGCGAACCGAGCACCAGCCGCAGCCGGCCGGACAGCACGTACAGCCACTCGTGGCCCTCGTGCACCTTCAGCTCCAGCTCGGGCTCGGTGCCCCGGCCGGGCGGCATGATCTGCTTGAAGGCGTGCAGACCGCCGAGGTGGCGGGTGAGCGGGATGATGGTCTGGCCGTTCCTGGTCACCGGGCGGGGATGGACCCGGGGGTCTCCGGTGGCCGGGGCGCCGACCAGTTCGTCCAGCGGCACCCGGTACTCCCGGGCCAGCGGCAGCAGCAGTTCCAGGGTCGGCTTGCGCTGCCCGGACTCCAGCCGGGACAGCGTGCTGAGCGAGATCCCGGTGGCGGCGGCCAGTTTGGCGAGGGTGGTGCCGCGCTCGCGTCGCAGGGCGCGCAGCCGGGGGCCCACCGTGGTGAGGACGTTCTCGAAGTCTTCGTCGGCCATGCCTGCCATTCGCCGGGACGGCAAGGGCGTTTGTCAAACCGGCACACCGGTGCACGGGCGCGCGGGCCCGTCCGCGCGCCCTATGCTGTCCGGCCATGCGCATCCACCTCACCCGGGACAGCGTCGCGGCCGGCGACGACGCCGACGCCCCGCACCCCGCGGCGCTCACCCTCCCCGACGACCTCGACCTGCCGCAGGCGCTCGCCGCCCTCGGACTCCCCCGGCCGTACCTGCCCCTGATCGGCGGCGGCCGCGCCAGCTGGATCCTGCGCACCGGCGACGGCGCGCCGCTCGCCGTACTCGCCCAGCAGTGGCCGTGCGCCCGGCCGCTCCCGGGCGCCCGGGGCCCGCTCGCCCGCCTGGCCGGCCCGGACGGCGACGTCCGGCTGCACGCCGAGTACCGGCGCCAGCTGGACCCGGACGCCGAGTACGACCGGCTCGCCGCCGACTGAGGCCGGGGCGCCGGAGCCCGGGCGCACCGGAGCCCGCCGGGGGCTTCGCCGACGCCCGTCCGCGGCGTAACCGGCTGCCGGGGGCGGGGCCCGGTGGCGACGCATACCGCCACCGGGCCCCCCCCCCGGGGGGCGCCCGCGGGTACCCGTAAACGCGCAGGCGCCGTCGGACGCCCCCCGCCGGGTGGGCGAGCGCC
>NZ_JBHXTQ010000161.1:0-3547 GCF_042677305.1 Kitasatospora sp. NPDC127121
CCCGGGATCCCGGGGGAGGCGCCGTCGCGGGGGGGGGCCGGCGCCGCGCCGCGCCCGGCCAACACGGCGGCCCCCCCCCCCAAGACCCCCGACGCACTTCCTACGGCTCTCTACCGCTTCCTAGCGCTCCCTACCGCCGGTAGAGCGGCTCCCCCGGCAGCTCCGCGCTCGCCGGCAGCACCGCGAGGTCCAGCCCCCGGTCCAGCCGCACCCGCAGCACCGGGTCGGCGGCCACCGCCCGCCCGACCCGCTGCACGGCCGCCTGCAGCCCGTCCTGGTCCAGCGCCGGATCGAACACCACCGCGAGCACCCCGTCCGAGCCCTCCGAGGCCGCCAGCAGCCCGGTGAGCACCTGCGGCTCGGCCGCCAGCAGCCCGCGGACCGCCTCGCGCACCTCCGGGTCCCGGGCCGGCGGCAGGAACGGGCGGTTCTCCGCGAGCGCCCGCAGCCGGGCACCGCTCAGCTGGAACGGCACCGGCCCGGCCGGGTCGACCAGCAGGGTGTCGGCGCGCTCGGAGAAGGCGACCATCGCGGCCTGCGGGGCCGCCGTCGGCGCCGGGCGGGCGTCGGCACGCCAGCGGGCGAGCGAGTCGAGCGAGGTGAAGGCCGGCAGCGCGCGGCGCCCGTCCGGGGCCTCCAGCACCGGGACGGCCATGTCGCTGGTCTTCTCGTGCTTGTGCCCGTGCGCGTCCACCTCGACCTCGCCGAGGATCGCGACGATCGGGACCATCAGCCGGGTGGGGGTCAGCGCAGCCAGCACCTCCGGCTCGGCCGCGCGGTCCTGCGACCAGCGGGCGAGGGCCTCGGCGAGCGCCGGGTCGGCGGTGCCGTCGTCGTCGGAGAAGCCGGGGTTCGGGATGCCCTTGCCGACGAACGCCGGGTTGGAGAAGTCTTTGCGGTCCACCCGCCCGACCCTATGCCACCGCGCGCGAGCCGCCCCATTTCCCTGCACGCGGGGCCTACCCACCGGTAGTGCGGTGTGGCACCCTGCGCCCATGGTGATCCTCGACGCACCCGCGACCGCCCCCACCCCGGTCTCCGACCGCCTCCGGTACGACCGGGCCACCGCGCACCTGGACGGGCCGGTGGCCGTCGTCGACCTCGCCGCCTTCGACG
This sequence comes from Kitasatospora sp. NPDC127121, assembly GCF_042677305.1. Taxonomy (NCBI): domain Bacteria; kingdom Bacillati; phylum Actinomycetota; class Actinomycetes; order Kitasatosporales; family Streptomycetaceae; genus Kitasatospora; species Kitasatospora sp. NPDC127121. The sequence continues at coordinate 1,117 of NZ_JBHXTQ010000161.1, forward strand.
CCAACGCCGCCGACCTGGTGCGCCGGGCCGCCGGCAAGCCGGTCCGGGTGGCCAGCAAGTCGGTGCGCTGCCGGGCGCTGCTGGACCGCGCGCTGGCCGTGGACGGCTTCGCCGGGGTGATGAGCTACACCCTCGACGAGTCGCTCTGGCTGGCCCGTACCGGCGTGCGCGACGTCCTGCTCGCCTACCCCTCCGCCGACCGGTCCGGCTACACCGAGCTGACCGCCGATCCGGCGCTCGCCAACGAGGTCACCGTCGTCCTCGACGACCCCGCCCAGCTGGACCTGATCGACAAGGCCCGCGGCGGCGACGCCGAGGTCCGGGTCTGCCTGGAGCTGGACACCGCGCTGCACCTGCTCGGCGGGCGGGTCCGGGTGGGCGCCCGGCGCTCCCCGCTGCGCACCCCCGAGGACCTCGGCGCCTTCGCCGAACTCGTCCAGCACCGCCGGGGCTTCCGGGTGGTCGGCCTGATGGCCTACGAGGGGCACGTCGCCGGGGTGGGCGACCAGGTGCCCGGCCGGCCGCTGCGCTCGCAGCTGATCCGGCTGATGCAGGCCAGGGCCAGGACCGAACTGGCCGAGCGGCGGGCGGCCGTGGTCCGGCGGCTGCGGCGGGTGGCCGAGCTGGAGTTCGTCAACGGCGGCGGTACCGGCAGCGTGGAGTCCACCGTGGCCGAGCGCGCGGTCACCGAGGTCGCGGCGGGCTCCGGGCTCTACCTGCCCCGGCTGTTCGACAACTACCGCTCGTTCCAAGGCCGTCCGGCCGCGCTGTTCGGTCAGCCGGTGGTGCGCCGCCCCGGCGTCGGCGTGGTGACGGTGCTCGGCGGCGGCTACCCCGCCTCCGGCGCGGCCGGCCCGGACCGCTCGCCGGTGCCGTACCTGCCGCAGGGGCTGCGCTACGACCCGATGGAGGGCGCCGGGGAGGTGCAGACCCCGCTGCTCGGCGCGGCCGCGGACGACCTGCTGATCGGCGACCGGGTCTGGTTCCGGCATGCCAAGGCGGGCGAACTGTGCGAGCGCTTCACCGAACTGCGCCTGATCGAGGGCGACCGGATCGTCCGGACCGTCCCGACGTACCGGGGCGAGGGGAAGGCGTTCCTGTGACCGGCCTGCGGCCGACGGCGGCCTGACCGCCCGAACGGCCGTCCGACGACCTTTCCGGAGCCTTAAGCGGGCCCGATGGAACGCCTAACCCGGCCGTTCCGTCGGGCCTTTGCCCTGTTCGGGGGCCTACAGTCCGTCAGGAAGCGTGGCACGCACGACTATTGCCAGCTGGTCCAGACCAATCATACGCTCTGGCCAGGGGTCCGCGGTCCGGGCCGGCGGCCCCCGAACGGGCAGGCGTGTCCGCTCCCCCCACACCCGCCCGGAACGACGGTCAAGGAGTCCCCACCCCATGTCCATCAAGCGAAGTGCCCTGTCCGTCGGCGCGGTCGGCGCCGCGGCCCTCGCGGTGGCCGTTTCCACCGCAGGCACCGCCAGCGCCCACGGCACCATGACCAACCCGGTCAGCCGGGTCGCCGCCTGCTACGCCGAGGGCCCCGAGCACCCGGTGTCCCAGATCTGCAAGGACCTCGTCGCCGCGAGCGGCACCCAGCCGCTGTACGACTGGAACGAGGTCAACATCGCCAACGCGGCCGGCAACCACCAGGCGCTGATCCCGGACGGCAAGCTCTGCTCGGCCAACCGCGACAAGTACCAGGCCCTGGACTGGCCGCGCACCGACTGGCCGGCCACCGCCGTCAAGGCGGGCGCCTTCACCTTCCAGTTCCGCACCACCGCGCCCCACGTGGGCACCCAGACCGTCTACATCACCAAGCCGGGCTACGACCCCACCAAGCCGCTGAAGTGGTCGGACCTCGACCCGACGCCGGTCGCCCAGGTGCAGGTCGACCGCACCGCCACCAACGGCTTCTACACCTACGCCGGCACCCTGCCGCAGCGCACCGGCCGCCAGCTGCTGTACACGGTCTGGCAGCGCAGCGACAGCCCGGAGGCATTCTACAGCTGCTCCGACGTCGACTTCGGCGCGGCCACCGCGGCCACCGCGGCCGGCGCCCCGGCCGTCTCGGCGCTCACCGCGCAGGCCCCGGCCGCGCCCAGCGACGCGCAGATCGCGGCCGACGCACCCAAGTCCACGGTCGCCCACCACGGCCACGGCGGCGACCCCAACTCCCCGGCCGGCGCCGTGATCCCGACCGCCGCCGCGGCCGTCGGCACGTCGGCCACCGGCCCGCTGCTGCTGGCCGGCGCCGCCGCGATCAGCGTCGGCTGGGCCGGCATGGTGCTCCGGCGCCGTCGCGTCGAGGCTGTTCGACGCGACTCCTGACGCCGGACGCGGGGCCGGGGCGGCCAAACCCCCGTCCGGCCCGGTTCCGCGGCTCCACCCCGTCCGGAACGAACGGCGGCGGCCCACCCGGAGAGTGCTCTCC
>NZ_JBHXTQ010000162.1:0-3482 GCF_042677305.1 Kitasatospora sp. NPDC127121
TCTCCCAGGGGAGGACGGGGGCCGCGGGCGTCGGTGCTCCAGCGCTTCGGGGCCTCAGGGCCTCAGAGCGAGTAGACCTCTTCGATCAGCGCCTGCTGCTCGGCGGCGTGCCGCTTGGCCGAGCCGACCGCCGGGGACGAGGCCGTCGTGCGGGCGACGCGGCGCAGCCGCGAGCCGTTGGCGCTGCGGCCGACGACGACCTGGAGGTGGTCGACCAGGTTCATCGCGATGAACGGCCAGGCGCCCTGGTTGTCCGGCTCCTCCTGCGCCCAGACGAACTGGACGTCGTCGCCGTAGCGGGCGAGCTCCTCCTGGAGCTCGGCCACCGGCAGCGGGTAGAGCCGCTCGACCCGGACGATCGCGGTGTCGGTGACGCCGCGCTCGGTCCGGGCCGCCGCCAGGTCGTAGTAGAACTTGCCGGCGGTGATGACGACCTTGCGCACCTGCGCCGGGTCGACGGTGTTGTCACCGATGACCGGGCGGAAGGAGCCGGACAGGAACTCCTCGGTCGCACTCGCCGCGGCCTTGAGACGCAGCATCGACTTCGGGGTGAAGACGACCAGCGGCTTGTGGTGCGGGTTGTGCGCCTGCCAGCGCAGCAGGTGGAAGTAGTTCGACGGCAGGGTCGGCATGGCGACCGTCATGTTGTTCTGCGCGCACAGCTGCAGGAAGCGCTCCGGGCGGGCGGACGAGTGGTCCGGGCCCTGGCCCTCGTAGCCGTGCGGCAGCAGCAGGGTGACGCCCGAGTGCTGGCCCCACTTCTGCTCGGCGGAGGCGATGTACTCGTCCACCACGGTCTGCGCGCCGTTGACGAAGTCGCCGAACTGCGCCTCCCACATGACCAGCGAGTTCGGGCGGGTCAGCGAGTAGCCGTACTCGAAGCCCATCGCCGCGTACTCCGACAGCAGGCTGTCGTAGACGGTGTAGCGGGCCTGGTCCTCGGTGAGGTACTGCAGCGGGGTGTAGTCCTCGCCGGTGTTGCGGTCGATCAGGACGGCGTGCCGCTGGCCGAAGGTGCCGCGGCGGCTGTCCTGGCCGGCCAGGCGGACCGGGTGGCCCTCCATGAGCAGCGAGCCGATGGCGAGGGTCTCGCCCGTCGCCCAGTCGATGGTGTTGTCCTCGACGGAGGCGGCGCGGCGCTGGAGCTGCGGCAGCAGGCGCGGGTGGACGGTCAGCCAGTCCGGCAGGTTGACCTGCGAGGCGGCGATCCGCTTGACCATCTCCTGGGAGATGCCGGTCTGGATGTTGACCGGGAAGTCGGCGACCGGCTTGCCGGCGATGGCCGGGGCGGGGGTCTGGGCGGCGTCGCGGACCTCGGCGAAGACCTTCTCCAGCTGGCCCTGGAAGTCCTGGAGCGCCTGCTCCGCCTCTTCCATGGTGATGTCGCCGCGACCGATCAGGCCCTCGGTGTACAGCTTGCGCACCGAGCGCTTCTTGTCGATCAGGTCGTACATCAGCGGCTGGGTGAACGACGGGTTGTCGGCCTCGTTGTGACCGCGGCGGCGGTAGCAGATGAGGTCGATCACGACGTCCTTGTGGAACGCCTGGCGGAACTCGAAGGCGAGCCGCGCGACGCGGACCACGGCCTCCGGGTCGTCGCCGTTCACGTGGAAGATCGGGGCCTCGATCATCCGGGCCACGTCGGTGCAGTACATCGAGGAGCGCGAGGACGCCGGGGCGGCGGTGAAGCCGACCTGGTTGTTGACCACCAGGTGGATCGTGCCGCCGGTGCGGTAGCCGCGCAGCTGCGACATGTTCAGGGTCTCCGCGACGACGCCCTGGCCGGCGAAGGCCGCGTCGCCGTGGATCTGGATCGGCAGCACCGGGAAGGTGGTGCCGCCCTGGTCCAGGATGTCCTGCTTGGCGCGGGCGATGCCCTCGACGACCGGGTCGACCGTCTCCAGGTGGGAGGGGTTCGCGGCGAGCGAGACCTTGATGGTCTCGCCGTCCAGGCCGGTGAAGGTGCCCTCGGAGCCGAGGTGGTACTTCACGTCGCCGGAGCCGTGCATCGACTTCGGGTCGAGGTTGCCCTCGAACTCGCCGAAGATCTTGCCGTACGGCTTGCCGACGATGTTGGCCAGCACGTTCAGGCGGCCGCGGTGGGCCATGCCGATGACGGCCTCGTCGAGGCGGTGCTCGGCGGCGGCGTCGATGGTGGCGTCCAGCAGCGGGATGAGCGACTCGCCGCCCTCCAGCGAGAAGCGCTTCTGCCCGACGTACTTGGTCTGCAGGAAGGTCTCGAAGGCCTCGGCCGAGTTCAGCCGGCGCAGGATGCGCAGCTGCTCCTCGCGCTCGGGCTTGGAGTACGGCTTCTCCAGGCGCTCCTGCAGCCACTTGCGCTGCTTCGGGTCCTGGATGTGCATGTACTCGACGCCGACGGTGCGGCAGTACGTGTTGCGCAGCAGGCCGAGGATGTCGCGGAGCTTCATCATCTTCTGGCCGCCGAAGCCGCCGACCGCGAACTCGCGCTCCAGGTCCCACAGGGTGAGGCCGTGGGTGGTGACGTCCAGGTCGGGGTGCTTGCGCTGCTTGTACTCCAGCGGGTCCGTGTCGGCCATCAGGTGGCCGCGCACACGGTACGCGTGGATCAGCTCCATGACGCGGGCGGTCTTGTTGACCTCGTCGTCGTGGGTGGTGGCGACGTCGGTGGCCCAGCGGACCGGCTCGTACGGGATCCGCAGCGACTCGAAGATCTCGTCGTAGAAGCCCTTCTCCCCGAGGAGGAGGCGGTGGATCTCGCGCAGGAACTCGCCGGACGCCGCGCCCTGGATGACGCGGTGGTCGTAGGTCGAGGTCAGCGTCATGATCTTGGAGACGCCCAGCCGGGACAGGGTCTCCGGGGCGGAGCCCTGGAACTCGGCCGGGTACTCCATGGCGCCGACGCCGACGATGGTGCCCTGGTTCTGCATCAGGCGCGGCACGGAGTGCACGGTGCCGATGCCGCCGGGGTTGGTCAGCGAGACCGTGACGCCGGTGAAGTCGTCCATGGTCAGCTTGTTGGCGCGGGCCCGGCGGACGATGTCCTCGTAGGCCTGCCAGAAGCCGAAGAAGTCGAGGGTCTCGGCCTTCTTGATGGCCGCGACGACGAGCTGGCGGTCGCCGTTCGGCTTGACCAGGTCGATGGCCAGGCCGAGGTTGACGTGCTCGGGCTTGACCAGGAAGGCCTTGCCGTTCTCCACCTTGTAGCTGTAGTTCATGCCCGGGGCGGCCTTGATGGCCTGGACCAGGGCGTAGCCGATCAGGTGGGTGAAGGAGACCTTGCCGCCGCGGGCGCGCTGCAGGTGGTTGTTGATGACGATGCGGTTGTCGATCAACAGCTTCGCGGGCACCGCGCGGACCGAGGTCGCGGTCGGCACCTCCAGCGAGGCGTCCATGTTGGTGGCGACGGCCTTGGCCGGGCCGCGCAGCTGGATCAGCTCGGGGCCGGCGGGCGCGTCCGCCGCGGCGGCGGCCGGAGCGGCCGCAGGGGCCGGGGCGGCGGC
>NZ_JBHXTQ010000163.1:0-2790 GCF_042677305.1 Kitasatospora sp. NPDC127121
TCGACGAACTCCACCACCCCACCGCCGACACCGTCCTGGACCGCATGCGCCGCTTCGACGCCAAGGGCCGCACCAGCTAGAGCATCCCGCCAGCCCCGCGCCCCCGACCTTCGAGAACCCCCAGGACTGACACCCCCTCATGTACCGCACCGCTTTGCGCAACGTGCTGGCCCACAAGGGCCGACTGCTCATGACGGCGCTGGCCGTCATGCTCGGCACCGCCTTCGTCGCCGGCACCATGGTCTTCTCCGACACCTTCGGCAACGCGCTCAGGACCCAGAACTCCAAGAGCTACACCGACATCGCCGTCACGGTCAGCGACCGCGACGCCGCCCGCCAGGCCTACGACCACACCGGTGAGGACTCCGAGGGCCCGGCCCTCACCGAGGAGATCCGCAAGGCGGTCGCGGCACTGCCCGGCGCCGCCGAGGCGCGTGGCGTGGTCAGCGGCTTCGCCGGCATCGCCGACAAGAAGGGCGCGCTGATCGGCAACGGCTTCTCCACCACCGGCACCAACTACGTGCCGGGCGCCGACGGCACCGACCCGCGCTACCCGCTGGTCGACGGCCGCGGCCCGCACGGCTCGGGCGAGATCGCACTGGACACCAAGACCGCCGAGAAGGGCGGCTACCAGGTCGGCGACACCGTCCGGGTCGCCGTCAACGGCCCGGTGATGAAGCTCAAGCTCACCGGCACCCTGACCACCAACGACCCGCGTGTGCTGGCCGGCGGCTCGCTGGCCGCCTTCGACACCGCCACCGCCCAGCAGCTCTACCTGAGCCCGGGCCGCTACGCCGAGCTGGACGTCAAGGGCAAGCCGGGCGCGGACGACACCGCGCTGCTCGCCGCCGTCAAGCAGACCGCCCCGCAGGGCGACTCGATCGAGGCGAAGACCGGGCGCGAGCTCGCCGCCGAGCAGGACCGGATGATCCAGCAGGGCACCAAGGTCCTGAGCACCTTCCTGATGGTCTTCGCCTTCATCTCGCTGTTCGTCGGCATCTTCATCATCGCCAACACCTTCACCATGCTGGTCGCCCAGCGCACCAAGGAACTCGCACTGCTGCGGGCGATCGGCGCCAGCCGCAAGCAGATCACCCGCTCCGTGCTGGTCGAGGCACTGCTGGTCGGCCTGCTCGCCTCGGCGGCCGGGCTGCTCGCCGGCATCGGGATCGGCGCCGGCATGCAGACGCTGGTCAGCGCGATGGACGACACCATGCCGCAGGGCTCGCTGGTGATCAAGCCGCTCACCATCGCGGTGACCCTGCTGGTCGGCGTCCTGGTGACGGTGCTGTCCGCCCTGCTGCCGGCCGTGCGCGCCTCCCGGATCGCCCCGGTGGCCGCGATGAGCTCGACCGAGCAGCCCGCCACCCAGAAGAGCCTGCTGGTCCGCAACACGATCGGCCTGCTGTTCACGCTGGCCGGCGCGGGCTCCCTGGCCGCGGGCGCGGGCGGCAAGGAGTACAAGCTGGTCGGGCTCGGCGCGGGCACCCTGCTGATCGGCGTGTTCGTGCTGACCCCGCTGCTGGCCAGGCCGCTGATCGCGCTGTTCGCCCCGCTGCTGCGCAAGGTCTACGGCACGCCGGGCAAGCTGGCCCAGGAGAACGCGATCCGCAACCCGCGCCGGACGGCGGCCACCGCCTCGGCACTGACCATCGGCGTCACCCTGATCACCGCGCTGACCGTGGTCGGCGCCTCGGTGAACAAGGCCGTCGACGCGGCGACCGCGGACGACCTCAAGGCCGACTACACCGTCGCCATGCAGAACGGCTCGAAGCTCTCCCCCGAGGTCGCCGGCCAGATCGCCAAGGCGCCCGGCGTCAGCGCCATGAGCGTGATGCGCGAAGTCCGGGTGACGACCGACAAGGGCGACTCCGACTACGAGTTCCTGACGGGCGTCGACGCCGCGACCATCGACCAGTTGGCCACCGTCAAGGTCAAGGACGGTTCGGCGGACGCCCTCAAGCAGGGCAAGCTGATGATGAGCTCGGGCACCGCCCAGCGCCTCGGCTTCAAGGTCGGCGACACCATGGCCGTCACCTACCCGGGCGGGGCCAAGGGCTCGCTCACCGTCGGCGCCGTGCTGGAGGCCAACAGCGCGCTGGCCAACATCGTCGCCCCGGACAACGTGGTGGGCCCGCACGCGCTGCCCGGCTCCGGCCCGGCGAAGGTCCTGGTGAAGGGCGCCAACGGCGCGGACGAGAAGCTGAAGCAGGCGCTGCGCGACGCGACCGGCGGCAACCCGCTGATCGCCGTCAAGGGCGAGAAGGACATCAAGGCGGAGAACCGTCAGCTGATCACCGGCATGCTGAACATGATGTACGGGCTGCTCGGGATGGCCGTGGTGATCGCGGTGCTCGGCGTGGTCAACACCATGGCGATGTCGGTGTTCGAGCGGCGCCGGGAGATCGGCATGCTGCGGGCGATCGGCCTGGACCGGATCGGCATCCGCCGGATGGTCCGGTTGGAGTCGCTGCTGATCGCGCTGTTCGGCGGCGCGGTCGGGATCGGGCTCGGGATCCTGGTGGCCTGGGCGGGCACCCGCACGATGGCGGACTCGCTCAAGAACATCACCACCGTGGTGCCGCCGCTGCAGATCCTCGGCTTCCTGGTCGCGGCCGCGGTGATCGGCCTGCTGGCCGCCCTCTGGCCGGCCCACCGGGCCGCCCGGATGGACATCCTGGGCGCGATCAAGAGCGAGTAGGCGCCCCCCCGCAAGCGCGCCGGAGCCCCGGGCCGGACAAGACCCGCCGGGGCTCCGGCGTATCCGCTGGCCAACGGGGGCCGGCGGTC
>NZ_JBHXTQ010000164.1:0-2170 GCF_042677305.1 Kitasatospora sp. NPDC127121
CGGTGGACACGCTCGTCCACCCGCTGGCCGCGACGGAGCAGCCGGTGCTGGGCCGTACGGTCGCCGGGACGCAGGCCTATGTGCTGGACGAGTGGCTGAACCCGGTGCCGGCCGGGGTGCCCGGCGAGCTGTACCTGGCGGGGGCGGGTCTGGCCCGGGGGTATCTGAACCGGCCGGGGCTGACCGCGGAGCGCTTCGTGGCCTGCCCGTTCGCGTCCGGGGAGAGGATGTACCGCACGGGCGACCTGGTGCGCCGCTCCCGTGAGGGTGAGCTGGAGTACCTGGGCCGCACCGACCAGCAGGTCAAGATCCGTGGCTTCCGGATCGAACTCGGCGAGATCGAACAGGTGCTGGTCCGCCACGACGCCGTCCGCCAGGCGGTCGTCACCACCCGGGAGAGCGACGACGGCGACCGCCGGCTGGTGGCCTACTGCGCGGTGACCGAGCAGATCCCTGGGATCGCCCTCGACCTGCGGGAGTTCGTCGCCCGGGCACTGCCCGGCTACATGGTGCCGGCCGCCGTCGTCCCGCTCACCGCCCTGCCGCTCACCGGCAGCGGAAAGGTGGACCACCGGGCCCTGCCGGCGCCGGACTTCGCGGAGTTCGCGGGTGGCCGGGCGGCGCGGACGGCGGCGGAGGAGATCCTCTGCGGGCTGTTCGCCGAGGTCCTGGGGATCGCCGGGGTCGGCATCGACGACGACTTCTTCGCGCTCGGTGGTCATTCCCTGCTGGCGACGCGGTTGTTGAGCCGGGTGCGGTCGGTGCTGGGGGTGGAGCTGGGGGTGCGGGATGTGTTCGAGGCGCCGACGGTGGCGGGGCTCGCGGCCCGTTCGGGTGCCGGGGTCGGTCGTCTGGTGCTGTCGGCGGAGGCGGAACGTCCGGAGCGGGTGCCGCTGTCGTTCGCGCAGCAGCGGTTGTGGCTGATCGACCGGATGGAGGGCCCGAGCGGGCTCTACAACCTCCCCGTGCTGCTCCGCTTGGGCGGTGGGCTGGATGTGGCGGCGCTGGAGGCGGCGCTGGGTGATGTGGTGGCGCGGCACGAGAGCCTGCGCACGCTCGTGGCCGAGGTGGACGGCGAGCCGTACCAGCGGATCCTGCCGCCCGATGAGGCCCGGGTCACCGTCGAGGTCCTGCCCGTGGGCACCGACCCCGAGAGCTGCGTCGACCGGCCGTTCGACCTGTCCGCCGACCTGCCCATGCGCGTCCAGGTGATCCCGGGCGGGTCCGACGGAGACCTGCTGGTGCTGGTGCTGCACCACATCGCCGGTGACGGCTGGTCGATGGGTCCGCTGCTGCGGGATCTGTCGACGGCGTACGCGGTGCGGTCCGGGGGCGAGGTGTCGGTGGTGGAGCCGCTGCCGGTGCAGTACGCGGACTACGCGCTCTGGCAGCGCGGACTGCTGGGGGAGGAGTCGGATTCCGGGAGCGTGGTTTCACGTCAGTTGGATTACTGGCGTGGGGTGTTGGACGGCCTTCCGGAGGAGTTGGCGTTGCCGGTGGATCGTGCGCGTGGTGTGGTGGCGTCGCACCGGGGCGACCGGGTGGTGCTGCCGCTGGGTGTGGAGCTGCATCGCGGGTTGGTGGGGCTGTCGCGTGCGCATCGGGTGACGTTGTTCATGACGGTGCAGGCGGCGTTGGCGGCGTTGTTGACCCGGTTGGGTGCGGGGACGGATGTGCCGATCGGCACGGTGGTGGCCGGTCGTTCGGATGAGGCGTTGGACGAGTTGGTCGGGTTCTTCGTCAACACGCTGGTGCTGCGGACCGATACGGCGGGTGACCCGAGTTTCGCGGAGTTGCTGGGTCGGGTGCGGGAGTCGGATCTGGGGGCGTTCGGGCACCAGGATGTGCCGTTCGAGCGTCTGGTGGAGGAGCTGAATCCGGCCCGGTCGCTGGCCCGCCACCCCCTCTTCCAGGTGATGCTGCTGCTGGAAGGCGACCGGACGGCCTCGGCGCCGCTCACCCTCGGCGCTCTGCCCGCCACCGTGCAGTCGACGGTCGGATCGGTGGCCAAGTTCGATCTGAGCATCGGCATGGGCGAGACCTTCGACGCGGACGGCGAGCCCGCCGGCCTGGAATGCGCGATCGACTTCGCGACGGATCTGTTCGACCGGGAGACGGTGGAGTCGCTGGCGGTGTGGTTCGGGCGGTTGCTGCGGGCGGTGGTGGAGCG
>NZ_JBHXTQ010000165.1:0-2153 GCF_042677305.1 Kitasatospora sp. NPDC127121
GCTACCCCGTATCCCTCGGTGGTGCTCCGTGCAGAACTGACCGACATTCAACTCCAATGGCTCCATCGAAAGAAGACCACCGTCCCGCCACCGTCGAGGCGCTGGAGGCGTGGCTCGCCGCCCGGGAGCGCGCCCAGTCACGCTGAGTGCCCGGCCGGGGTGGCCGTCGCGCTGTCGCGTCCGGCACACACCCCGGCCCCGCCCCTGTACACAGCCCCCACCAGGCGCGACAGCGCGACAGCTGTACAGGCACACAGCGTCACCTTGATGGCGGCCCAGAGCGGCCATCAAGGTCTCCAGCAGAGACCTTGATGGTGGCCGACGGCCAGGAGTGAACGCCTGCGCCGAACCCGGTGAAAACCACACGCCGAACACGAGCGGGCCGCGCGAGGTGCGCCTGCCTGCGACCGGGCTACCGGCTGCCGGGCACCGGACGAAGCGCGTCGCGCAGCAACTGGATCACGTCCTCAGTGAGGACGGTGCGGCGTTCCTCCGCCAGGGTGAGCAGTTCGGCGGCCTGTGCGGGGTCGGCGTCGAGGGTCGGGACCGGGCGGGTGAGCCAGGGGTGCGGGGTGAGTTCGCGGATCCGTGTGGTGGCGTCGGTCCTGCCCTGGGCGGCGAGCCGGGGGTGGGTATCACCGCTCGCGAGGACGGCGGCGCGCAGTGCGGTGAGGCGGTCGCGCCGGCTCAACAGCCGGTAGCCCGCGCGCCGCACGGCCGGCCGCTGCGGGTCGGTGAGCATGTCCCACAGCAGGTCGGCGGGCAGCCGGGTGGCGCTGGGGACGAGGGCTGCGGCGGCCTCCTTGACCACCGCGGCGGAGTCGTCTTGCAGCAGCGCCGTGCCCCGGGGCACGGGCACCACGTCGAGGCTCCGCAGGGCCCGCAGGGCGTGGACGCGGACCTGGGGCGCCGGGTTGTCCAGGAGCGCGTCGAGCAGGGGGACGTCGGCCCGGCCACCGGTCTCGGCGAGCCCCGCGACCGCCCCGACCTGCGGGTCGTCGGCCCGGACGGCCGCCTGGTAGTGCGTCAGCGGGTCCGTGCCGGTGCGGCGCGCCGCCTCCCGTGCCAAGGCCCGGACCTGCGCGGACGGGTCGTCGAGGTACGCCACCACGCTCTGCGGGGAGCCGGTGCGCATCAGCCCCGTGAGGGCGGTGACGCGCACCTCGGCATGACGGCTGCGGGCCAGCCGGCGCAGCAGCTCGGCCTGGTCGGTCCACACCGCCTGACGGGCCGCGGCCTCCGCGGCCCGGGCCCTGACCCGGCGGTCGGAGTCGCGCTCGGCGAGGGCCGCGAGGTCGCGGAGCCCGAGGCGGTGGGCGACGGCGTCCAGGGCGAAGCGGCGCACCGGCGCCTCGGGGGCCGCGAGGAGCGTTCCGGTCAGGGCCGTGGTCGACCCGGTCAGCAACGGCACGAGCAACTGGCCGTGGGCGAATGCGCCGCGTTGGCGCCGGTTGATCAGCAGGGCCGTGCGCACGGTCGCCGGGGTGGCCAGCAGCGGGTCGCCATGGAGCAGCACGGCCAGGCCCGCGCTCGCCGCGTCCCGAACCTGGCGGACCCAGTCGCTGGTGCGCAGCACGAGGAACGGCATCGTCCCGGGGTGCGGCTGGTCCAGCATCCGGCGCACCGCGCGCTCGCGGATGCGGCCGTCGGCGTGCGAGGCGGCGAGAGCGAGCGCGACCGGGTCGGCTTCGACGGGCCGCGGGGTGGGACGCGTCGGGTGCCACCACTCCCGCCGTATGAAAGCGTCCAGGCGCAGCAGCAGTACCGGACGCTCCGTCAGCGTGCGCAGCGCCTCGAACGAGTCTTCAGCGCTTCCGGTCGAGCCGACCTCCAGCAGCGCGGCGGTCAACTCCTCCAGCGCACTTCCGTCCGCGGCCCGCTCACCAGCGACCAGCAGCCGGACACGCTCCAGGGCGTCCGCGCCAGGGGAAGGCGGTGAGAGGGGCTGCTGACGACGGAGGAAGAAGTTCACCGCGCCATCCTGCCGGAGCCGATGCGCAGCGCCGCGCCGCACTCCGGGCAGGCCGGCGCCCCGGCCGCACCCTTGTTTCCTCGCGTGTCGAAATCCTCGTTCATGATCGGCATCGTAGGGCGGGTGGGGGATATGTCCCCCACCCGCCCACCACCCACCCGCCGTCCGGACGCCGGTCCGG
>NZ_JBHXTQ010000166.1:0-2000 GCF_042677305.1 Kitasatospora sp. NPDC127121
GTCGTCGTACGTCCCGTCCGGGTCAGCCGTACGACACGTTGGCGCACGGGTCGTCGTCGGCCGACCGGGCGGCGTTGGCGACGCTGCTGGGCACCGGGGCCGGAGCGGCCGGGGCGCCGGGCGACGCGGAGGCGGCCAGGTCGGCGGCGCCGGCCGGATTGGCGGCGGCGAAGTCGTGGCCGAGCACCACGCTGACGCCCTTGCCGCCGGCCTGGACGGTGGCGCCCGGGAACAGCTTCGCGACCGCGTCGGCCGCGGCGCGCTCGCCCGCGCCGTACTCGACGACCGTGGTGGCGCGCGGCTTGCCGGTCGCGTTGCCGACGCTGGTCACGGTGTAGCCGGCACCCTTGACGGCCTCCGCGGCCTTGCCGCCGAGCCCGGTCGCGCCGGTGCCGTTGAGCACGGCGACCTTCACGTCGGCGGGCTTGGCCTCGCCGCTCTTGGCGTCCGGGACGGGGGTGGTGGCGGTGGGGCTGGGGGTGGCCTCGGCGGCGGGGGTGCCCGGCGCGGCGGAGTCCGCGGCGGTGGCGCTCGCGTCCTGGCCGTCCAGGGTGCGGTCGGCCTTGAGCGCGGCCCAGAGCTGGTCCGAGTCGGGGTGGAGCAGGGCGACCCGCGGGCCCTCGTAGCGCCACGGCGCCGTCACGAACTTGACGTCGTGCAGGTTGACGTCCTTGAGTGACATGGCGAAGGAGAGCAGCTTGGCCGCGGAGCCGAGGTCGGGGTCGACGGTGAGCGACTTGGTCGCGGCGTCGGCGAGCGGCAGCAGGGTGGTCGGGTCCATGCCGCGGGACTTGACCTCCTTGATGAGCGAGGAGAGGAAGGCCTGCTGACGCTTGGTGCGGCCGATGTCGGAGCCGTCGCCGATGCCGTGCCGCACCCGGACGAAGTCGAGCGCGGACTGGCCCTCCACCTTCTGTTTGCCCTTGGGGAAGACCAGCTTGCCCTTCTTGCCCAGGTTCGGGTTGAGATCGCCCTCGTGGATGTCGTTCGGCAGGCAGACCTCGACGCCGCCGACCGCCTTGGTCATCGAGGCGAAGCCGTTGAAGTCCACCACGATGGTGTGGTCGACCCGCAGGTTGGTGAGCTTCTCGACGGCGTTCTGGGTGCAGGCCGGGTTGCCCTGGTCGGTGTCGCCCACCGAGAAGGCGCTGTTGAACATCACATTGGTCTGTTCCTTGGTCCACTTGCCGTTCGGGAGCTTGCACGCCGGGATGGTGACCAGGGAGTCGCGGGGGATGGAGATGCCGACGGCGTGCTTGTGGTCGGCGTAGACGTGCAGCAGGATCGCGGTGTCCGAGCGGGCGCCGCCGTCCCCGCCGCCGCCGAGGTCGCTGTTGCCGTTGCCGCGGCTGTCCGAGCCGATCAGCAGGACGTTGACCGGGCTGCGGCCCTGGGCGTCCGGCGCCGCGGCGGCCGGGCGGTCCTTGCTGAGGGCGTCGCCGTCGAAGGTGGTGAGGTTGCTGTTCAGGCGGTAGTAGACGGCGCAGCCGCCGAGGACCAGGAGGGCGGTGCAGCCGGCCGTCGCCCAGAGCACCTTCTCCTTGGTGCTGCGCTTGGCCTTGGGCTTCGCCCGGCTCGTACGGCTGGCCTGACCGGCCCGGCCTGCCTGATCCGGCCGGCCGGCCTGGCCGCCGTCCGCCGGGCGGCCCTGCGCGGTGCGCTCCTCGGCTGTGCGGCCGTCGGGTATGTCGCCGTCGGGTATGCGGCCCTCCGGCGAGCCGCCGGCTGCCCGGCGCGGCGATTTTCCGGCTCCGGGGGAACCCCTGTGACCAGACACGTCGTCATCCTCCACAGTTGCCACGAAACCCCCGTCGGACCGGCGGGCGTGCGTGGCCGGGGCCGGAGCCGATCCGGGCAGGCCCGTCGCTAAACTTTTACACCGCTGTAGAAACTCAGTGGAGCATACTAGTAGGGCTTGGTCAGGTCTGTGCGGTAGTGGCGTGTCTGTTGGTGGGTTGTGTCGTTGGTGGTGTGTGACACCTGAGGAGATGGCCGGGGTC
>NZ_JBHXTQ010000167.1:0-1715 GCF_042677305.1 Kitasatospora sp. NPDC127121
AAGTCGACGCTGACGTTGTCGAGGGCCACGACGCGGGTCTCCCCGTCCCCGTAGACCTTGTTGAGGCCGGTGGCGCGGGCGGCCGCCAGGCCGGTCCGGACGGCGGTTGCGGTCGACGTGGTCACGGGGGTGCTCCTTGGTGGTCGCGGGCTGCGGGAGACGCGCTGGGCGCCTGGACGGCCGGGCCGCCAGGGGCGCCCGGCCGTACCTCCATGCTCCGCCGTGTGATCATGAGTTCTCGTCGCTCCGCCGGACGGTTGGCCTGACCGCCGCTGGGCGTACGGCCAGGTGACGCCCTCCTCCTGGGGTATGACGCCGACCCTGAGCGCGGGTCGGTGGCCGGAACTCGTGCACTTCGTGGCCGAATTGCGGACTGTTCGTCAGATCGCAAGGAAACATGACAACTTCCCTGGCTGGGAACATGCGAAAGAGTGAGGCGGGCGACTAGGCTCTGGGGTGGCCCGCACCGGGGGTGGAGCGTTTCTTCTCCGGCCGATGGAGCGGCCCGTCCACAGGACGCCCGGATGGTGGAACGCAGACACGGGCAGCTTAAAACTGCTTGGCCGCGAGGCCGTGCCGGTTCGAGTCCGGCTCCGGGCACCGCTCGACTCGGGGGGGCGCCGACGGCGTCCCCGCCGGGAGTCGTTCAGTGATCCTCCTCGCGGCGTATCCCGATATTTTTGCCAAGCCATTACCCTGGTGGCTGGGCGGTGCAGTGCCGCCACGGAGGGAATGTGCAATGAGAAGCAGCAACCCGGTCTTCTCGCGGGAGGGGTCCTTCACCCGCGAGCCCGGCTACGCGGGGTTCGGTACCACCACGCAGGCCGGGGGCCAGTACGGCAACAACCCCTACGCGGGGACCCCTTACGCCCAGCAGCCGCAGGCGCAGGGCCCGCTGACCGACGAGCAGCTGTACGAGATGTACAACGGGCCGTCGGCCGGCCCCGCCGCCACCGGGCGGATGACGCTCGACGACGTGGTCGCGCGCACGGCCATGACGCTGCTGACCCTGGTCGCCGGCGGTGCGGTGGCCTGGTTCGCGCTGCCGTTCGAGAACTACGGCTACGCCGCCGGCGCCTCGATCGTCGCCTTCGTCGTCTACCTGGTCATCGCCTTCAAGCGCAGTGTCAGCCCGCCGCTGATCCTGACCTACGCGGCGCTCCAGGGCTTCGCGCTCGGTGCCGTCTCACACGTCTTCAACACCATGCTGAACGGCATCGTGCTCCAGGCGGTGCTGGGTACGGCGGCGGTCTTCGCGGCGATGCTGTTCGCCTACAAGAGCGGCAGGATCCGGGTCACCGCGCGCTACCAGCGGATCGGCATCGCGATCGCCATCGGCTTCGTGCTGCTGATGCTGGTCAACATGGTCGCGATGGCGTTCGGCGCCGACATGGGCCTGCGCTCGGGCCCGCTGGGCATCGTGGTCGGCCTGGTCGGCATCGCCCTGGGCGCGTTCTTCCTGTCGCTGGACTTCGCGGCGGTCGAGGAGGCCATCGCCCAGGGCGCGCCGCAGCGCGAGTCCTGGCGGGCCGCCTTCGGGCTGACCCTGTCGCTGGTCTGGATCTACATGGAGATGCTGCGCCTGATCGCGATCCTGCGCGGCGACGACTAACCGCGTTCCCGCCGTACCACTGCCGCCGGGGGCCCCCCGCGGAACGCAGCCGGGGGCCGGCCGGGGGTTGGGTGCCCGGGGATAGCGTTCGAACACACCCGGT
>NZ_JBHXTQ010000168.1:0-1580 GCF_042677305.1 Kitasatospora sp. NPDC127121
AAATTTTAATCACACCACAAAAATTTTTAAATCACACTGGCTCCGCGGCGGGGTTATGTGGGGCCGCGCCACTCCCCCCCCCCCGCGCCGAGCCGCTCCTGCTTCCCGGCTCCCCGCCCGCCCACTGTGCGCGCAGTCGAATATGTAGACCGACCGATATATTTTTCCCGTTTGCAGCGCCCCGTTCGAGGCCCCGCCGCGCGGCGAAGCCGAGGGCGAACCACCCCGCACAGGAAGTCGGGCAGGCCGACTTCCTGTGCGCACCGCGGGCGCGATCGAATCTGTAGACCGGTCGGTATATTCACCCCGAGGCTGACGGCGCGAGCCCGTGGGCAAGGCTGTACGGCGCACGTGTCGCGGTTCCGCAGGGCGAGGGTTCAGCGCAGCAGGTGCTCCAGCTGGTCGAGAGCGGTGGGCAGGTCGCGGGGGCGCAGGGCGCCCGGAGGGCGGCGGGGGCCGGTCCAGCCGGGGCCGGCGGTCAGGACGACGGGGCGGGTGCGGGCACCGTGGGGGCCCCAGGCGGTCTCGGCGACACGGCGGGCCAGGGCCCGGTCGGCGGTGCGGGCGACCTGGGACCACAGCAGGACGGCGGGCGGGCCGGTACGGCGAACCGCTTCCAACAGGGCTTCGGTCGGCAGGGCCGGACCGAACATCCGAAACGGCAGGCCCCGTTCGGCCAGCCCCGCGGCCAGCGCCTCCAGCGGCAGGGCATGCAGTTCGGCGGGCATGCCCGCGAGCAGGACGGCCGGACCCTGCGGCGGCTCGGCCCGATCGGCGGCGCGGCGCAGAGCGGCGGCGACGTGCCAGGACAGCAGGTGCTCGACCTCGACGTAGCGCTCGCCCTCGGCAGCCCACTTGCGGCCGGCGGCGCGCAGGGCGGGCATCATCACCTCGGTCCAGGCGGCGACCGGGCCGAGGGTGTCGACGCTGTGTCGCAGGATCCGGGCGAGCTCGGGGGCGTCGAGGCGAACGGCCGCGCGGGCCAGCCCCCGGCATTCGGGGCGGACGGTGCCGACGGGCAGGGCGTTCCCGCCGCCGGGGGCCGGCCCGCCGGCAAGCGGCCCCGGCACCTCGCGAGCCTCGGGCGTCCCTGGGGCCTCGGCGGCGAGGGCGAGGCGGGCGGCCTCGGCCGGGGTGACGCCGCGGGCGGTCAGGCGGCACATCTCCGCCAGGACGGCGACGTCCCGCGGACTCCACTGGCGGTGGCGCCCGGGGTCGCGCCGGGCGGGGCCGACGCCGTAGCGGCGTTCCCAGGAGCGGACGGTGGTCGGGGAGACGCCGAGCATGCGGGCGAGGGCACCGGTGGTCAGGCTGGCCTGGGCCGGCGGCCGACCGACGGAGGCAGACACGGGGACGGGAACCGGGACGGGGACGGGGACGGGGACGGGCACATGCGTGAGCCTATGCGGGGCAGGACGGGGCAACAGGCGTCGCGGATGCGAGCGGCAAGCAGTGCTCGTTCCGCAGAAGCCATCGGTGTGCGCAGGAAGTCGGACCTGTCGACTTCCTGCGCACCCCCCAGCAGCCGACCAGGGGGGAATATTTACTGTGTCTTATACAAAAAATAAGCTGGCGACGAG
>NZ_JBHXTQ010000169.1:0-1533 GCF_042677305.1 Kitasatospora sp. NPDC127121
CTAGTGCTGCTCTGCGGAAGTTCGTGGAGGGGTGTTGATCAGATAGCCAGTCCGCTGAGGTAGAGGCCGCCTGCGCAGTCGAGGGCTTCTTCCGGGGAGCCGGACGGCAGCCCGCTGGGCAGGAAGTTGTCGCGGTAGCTGTCGTTGCTGGCCAGGTAAAGCGAGAATCCCCAGGTGTGGAGTACGCCGGTGAAGCGCAGGCGGCACAGTGGAAGGCTCTGGCCACCGGGCAACTCGGCGACGACGTAAGCAAATCCGGCACGGAAGCGGACCGTGATGGCGTCCACGTGCAGCCAGCGTTCACGGGCGTGGCGGTTCAAGCGCTGGCGCAGGTGGTGCTGCATCGATTCCGGCGGGTTCTTCGGCACAGGCCCATCCTGCCGGGTGCGGCGGCGGCCCGCCATGATCGGTGGCCGTGCGTGGTGATCAACGGGCGGGGACGGCGGTCGCGGTGGTGCTGGAGACGGGGGTCCGCGAGCGGCTGGACAGGACAGCGGCTTCGGCGAAGTCCGAAGTACGGGCGGTGTTGCGGGCGCGCATCGTGCTCGCGGCGGCGGACGGGCTCGCCAATGGCGCGATCGCCCGGGAGCTGGATGTCAGCGTGAACACGGTGCGCAAGTGGCGGGGCCGGTTCGCCACCCTGGGTCTGGGCGGCCTGCGGGACGCCGAACGCTCGGGCCGGCCAAAGGCCTACGGGCCCGAGGTCCGCATGGCGATCGTGGCCACTGCCACCAGCGCGCCACCGCATCCGGAGTCGACCTGGTCGCACCGCGCCATCGCCCGACGGGTGGCCGACACTTGCTTCGCGCCGGTCTCCGCCTCCCAGGTCGGCAGGATCCTGGCCGGCCTGGACCTGAAGCCGCACAAGGTCCGTGGCTGGCTCACCCGCCGGGACACCCCCGACTTCTGGCAGCGGGCCGCCGAGGTGTGCGCCCTCTACCTGAATCCGCCCGAGGGCGCGGTAGTGCTCTCGATCGACGAGAAGACCGCGGTCGCGGCCCGCTCGCGCCGCTATCCCGGGCGTTCCGCCCGCCCCGGCGAGCCGGCCAGGCAGGAGTTCGAGTACCGGCGCCACGGCACGGTTTCCCTCGTGGCCGCGCTCGACGTTCGCACCGGCGAGGTCCTCACCGAGGTGATCGCCCGCAACGACGCGGCGACCTTCACCGCGTTCCTGCACCAGCTCGACCAGGCGATCGCACCCGGCAGTGAGATCCACGTCGTGCTCGACAACGGCTCGTCCCACACGGCCAAACACACCAAGGCGTGGCTGGCGGCCCACCCACGCTGGCACGTCCGGTGGACCCCGCCGCACACCTCGTGGCTCAATCAGGTCGAGTTGTTCTTTTCCGCCCTGACCCGCCGAGTCGTGCGGCATGGCGACTTCGCCAGCCGCGACGACCTGATCGAGAAGCTGGAGGCCTACGTGATCGGCCACAACGAGACCGCCAAGCCCTACCGCTGGACCTACGAGGGCACCCCACTCAAAGCAGCCTGATCAACACCCCTCCACGAACTTCCGCAGAGCAGCACTAG
>NZ_JBHXTQ010000170.1:0-1493 GCF_042677305.1 Kitasatospora sp. NPDC127121
GCCCGGGACCTCCCGGGCAGCGCCGCCGGCCGACCGGACCCCGGGGTGTGACGCTCGTCACAGACACCCGGAACCGCTCGCCGGCGCCCTCGGGGCGGTGCGGGGCGGCCGGCGCCCGGTCGCCGCCGCCTGTCGCGCCGGAGGGCGGGCGGGCCGCCGCGGCAACGGGTCGCGGCCGCCGCCGTCGGCCGCCCGACCTGGGGGTCGGGACGCGCCGACCGGGGGACGGTGTCGGCGCCGCCCGCCCGCTTCACCCCTCGGCCCGTCCGCCCGGGACGGGCCGCCACGGCGCATCGCGATTGCCGCCCCGCGGCGCGAAGCTGGCCGATCCCGGGCTGGTTGGCGGATTCTCGCTGAACCGGACTCAGATGTTCATCCGTAGGTTATGCGACGGTCGACCGGTGGTGGGCCGCTGGACGGAGGGATGGACGATGGGACGAGTTCTGACCGAATTGGTGGGCGACGCGGCGACGTTCGCCAAGGCGCTGGAGGAGCGCCGGCCGCAGGTGTTCCGCACCGCGGGCTGGCCGGCGGGGCTGCCCCGGCCGGGCGAGTTGGACGAGGCGCTGCGCGGCGGACTGCTGCGGGTGCCCTACGTCGAGATGGTCCGGGCGGGTGAGGTCGTCCCGCCCGCGGAGTTCTGCACGGCCCGGGTGGTCGCCGGGCGCCGGGAGGAGGGCTTCGCCGATCCTGACCGGATCGCCGCCCTGCTGGCCGAGGGCGCCACGCTGCTGCTGCCGCAGCTGGACCAGTGGCACGCGCCGGTGCGCGCGCTGGCCACCGACATCGCGGTCGAACTGGGCCGCCGGACCGAGGCGTTCTGCTTCGCGACGGGCGCCGGCCGGCGCGGGCTGGACGTGCACCGGGACGACGCGGACGTGCTGGTCGTCCAGCTCGCGGGGAAGAAGGAGTGGACGGTCCACGAGGCTCCCGCCGACGGGCGCTGGCGCCCGGGGCTGGCCCCCGAACCCGGCGCGGTGGCGCTCAACTCGGTGCTCGGGCCGGGCGAGGTGCTGTACGTGCCGCGCGGGGCGCCGCACACCGCGACGGGCCACCAGGGCCTGTCGGTGCACCTCTCGTTCACGATCCGGGAGGCGGGCACGGGGCAGCTGCGCGGCGCCGTCGGCGAGTGGCTGGCCGGCGGCGACTGGGCGGCCGGGCTGCCGGAGCGCCCGGCGACACCGGCGGAACTGCTGGACACGGCCACGGAGGTGCTGCGACTGGGCCGCGCCCGGCTGGCCGAACTGACCCCGCAGGAGCTGCTGCGGCTGGCCCGGGGGCCGCTGCCCGCACCGGTGGCGGACGACGGTCGGGCGGTGCCGGGTCACGGACCGCTGGCCGCCGGCGGCTGAGCCGGGCCGAGACCGGGCGGGGCCCGAACGCACGAGGGCGCGGTTGCCCGGACCGGTGGTGCCGGCCCCCCCCCCCCCGGCGGCCCGCCCCCCCCCCCGCGTCCAGGGGGGGGGGTGTGCAGTGGGGGGGGGGGGCCGGGC
>NZ_JBHXTQ010000171.1:0-1473 GCF_042677305.1 Kitasatospora sp. NPDC127121
CCGTCCTGGTCACCTCCTCCGGCGAGGGCAAGGAGATCGCCGCCCGCGTCGCACTGCGCCTGGGCTCCGGCATCATCACCGACGCCATCGACCTGGAGGCCGGTGACGGCGGCCCGGTCGCCACCCAGTCGGTGTTCGCCGCGTCCTTCCAGGTGAAGTCGAAGGTGACGAAGGGCATGCCGGTGATCACGGTCAAGCCGAACGCGGTGGCCCCCGAGGCCGTTGCGGGCGCGGGTGCGGTGGAGAACGTGGCGGTGGAGTTCACCGGCAACGCGGCCAAGGTCACCTCGCGCACCCCGCGGGTCTCGACCGGCCGTCCGGAGCTGACCGAGGCCGCGATCGTGGTCTCGGGCGGCCGCGGCGTCGGCGAGGCGGCCGGCTTCGGCGTCGTCGAGGAGCTCGCGGACGCGCTGGGCGCGGCCGTCGGTGCCTCGCGTGCCGCCGTCGACGCGGGCTGGTACCCGCACAGCAACCAGGTCGGCCAGACCGGCAAGCAGGTCTCGCCGCAGCTGTACATCGCGGCCGGCATCTCCGGCGCCATCCAGCACCGGGCGGGCATGCAGACCTCGAAGACCATCGTGGCCGTCAACAAGGACCCGGAGGCCCCGATCTTCGAGCTGGTCGACTACGGCGTGGTCGGCGACCTGTTCGCCGTGCTGCCGCAGCTGACCGCCGAGGTGAAGTCCCGCAAGGGCTGATCCCCGCGCACGACAGTGGGAGGGCGTGGCACCGAGTACCCGGTGCCACGCCCTCCGGCGTGTGGCGGACGCTATTCGGCGAAGGCCGCGAGGTGCTGGGTGAACCCGCCCTGGACGGGCGGCAGCGGGCGCGGCTCGACGTCCACCGGCGGCTGCGGCCCCTCCATCGGCAGCAGCCGCAGCTCGGGCTGCTCGGAGCCGGGGGCGGACAGCAGCCGCACCCGCGTCCCGACCGGGACGGTGCTGCGCAGCCCGTCGACGATGCACCAGACGTCGAAGCCCTCGGCCATCCGGATCAGGGACTTCTGGCGGACCAGCGGCGTCCGGGCCTGCTCGACCTCGCAGCGCCGGACGACACCGGTGCCCTCGCTGGGCTCCAGCCGCAGCTCGGTGGAGCCGCAGGTGGGGCAGAGCAGCCGCTGGAAGGTCGGGTTGCAGCACCACGAGCAGCGCTGGAAGTACAGCGTGGTGCTCCGGGTGTCGGCATCGATGGCTGAGTGGACCACGCTGTCATCTCCCTGCGCTCGGACCGGCTTGTTCGGCAGAAGTTCGGCAGAAAAAAGGATAGGGAACTCAGTGCCGCCATGTGAAGGCACTGAGTTCCCTTTTTGCCGCGTGGGTGCATAATGAAGGGTACTGAGTACCGTCGTGAAACAGGAGTGGCGATCATGAGCCAGGAGTTCGATCTCTTCCGTATCTCCGAGGAGCACGAGATGCTCCGTGAGGCGGTGCGTTCGCTGGCCGAGGCGAAGATCGCTCCGTTCGCGGCGGAGGT
>NZ_JBHXTQ010000172.1:0-1412 GCF_042677305.1 Kitasatospora sp. NPDC127121
CTAGTACTGCAACGGTGCTTACCGTGACGGTTGTCGGGTTAGCTCGTTGAGCTGTTCATGGATGGGGACATATCCGAGGTCGATGCTCGTCGCTGGTCGGATGGGCTGGCAGGGTTACATGAGCGGTTTGCTCACCGGTTCGCGCGGAGTGAGTCGCGGGAGTCTGCGCTGGCTTACATGTGGGGCCTGCTGGCGCCTTTGGAGCGCAAGAACGGGTGGACGGTGGCCGAGGAGGCCGGTCATGTCGGTCCGGACCGGATCCAGCGGCTGCTGAACCGGATCGAGTGGGACGCGGACGGGGTGCTCGACGACGTACGCGAGTACGTCGTCGAGCACCTGGCGGATCCGGCCGGTGTGCTGATCGTGGACGACACCGGGTTCCTGAAGAAGGGTGTGCGTTCGGCCGGTGTCCAGCGGCAGTACTCCGGCACCGCCGGCCGTACCGAGAATTGCCAGGTCGGGGTCTTCCTCGCCTATTCCGGCAAGCCGGGCCGCACCCTGATCGACCGGGCGCTCTACCTCCCGAAGTCCTGGACCGACGACCGCGCACGCTGCCGGGCGGCAGGGATCGGCGACGAGGTCGAGTTCGTCACCAAGGTCCAGCTCGCCAGGGCGATGGTCCGGCGCGCGATCGACGACCAGATCCCGTTCCGGTGGGTGACCGCGGATGCCGGCTACGGCTACAGCAAGGGCTGGCGCTACGAGTTGGAGCAGGCGGATGTCTTCCACGTCGTGGCCACCACCAGCCACGACACCGTCGTCACCCGGAGGGCACTGGACCATCGGCTGCACGACCTGATCGCCGACCTTCCCCGTCAGAAGTGGAAGCGTCGTTCCTGCGGCGAGGGCGCCCATGGCCTGCGGGTCTACGACTGGGCCCGTGTCGAGGTCCGGCCGTGGCACCGCCCCGACCGCAAGCACTGGGTCCTGGCACGCCGCAGCATCACCGATCCCACAAAGCTCGCCTACTACATCGCCTACGCGCCCGCCGGTGCCACACTCAACGAGCTGATCGCCGTCGCGGGTGCCCGCTGGGCGATCGAGGAGTGTTTCCAGAGTGCCAAGGGCCAGTGCGGCCTGGACGACTATCAGGTCCGACGCCACCCGGGGTGGTACCGGCACATCACCCTGGCCATGGCGGCCCACGCCTACCTCACCGTCATGCGGGCCCAGCACCTCGAAAAGGGGCTGGACCCGCTCGAACGCCAGACCTGATACCCCTCACGGTCCCCGAGATCCGCCGACTGATCACGAAGCTCACCCGGCCTGTCCGCCGCAGCATCGACCACGTCCTGCACTGGTCCCGATGGCGTCGCAGACGCCAACAACAGGCCCGGACCAGCCACTACAAAAGACGAGGCCACAGCCCAAGAGCTGAAGCCTCGTCACGGTAAGCACCGTTGCAGTACTAG
>NZ_JBHXTQ010000174.1:0-1239 GCF_042677305.1 Kitasatospora sp. NPDC127121
ACCATGAAGAACGGTGTCACCGGCGTGGTCAGTGCCAATGCGGCCAACGGCCACTTGCAGATCACCTACAAGGACACCGCCGACAAGTGGGCGACCACCGACCTCACCACCAAGGTCGGCACCCCGGCGACGGACGGCGCTGTCAGCGCCACCACCGATCCCGATGGCACCCTCGCCGTCTACTCCCGTGGTTCGACCGACGGCGGCCACATCAACCTCACCGCCCTCCAGCCGAACGGTCAGTGGGCCGCGGTCGACCTCACCAACATCGTCGGTACCCCCGCCAGCTGACCCACCAACCAGACCGACGGCTGACCACCGGTCCTGACGCCGGCCGGGGGTTTTCCCCGGCCGGCGCCCATCCCGCCATCGCGCCGCCCCAATGTCAACGGAGTTGACCGTGACCACCCGCACCCGCCGCACGTCCGCCCTCGCCCTGCTCGCCTCCAGCCTCCTCGCCTGGGGAACCTCCGCCCTCACGACCGGGCAGGCCTCGGCCGCCTCCGTGTCGACCTGGGACAAGGTCGCCGCCTGCGAGAGCGGCGGCAAGTGGTCGATCAACACCGGCAACGGCTACTACGGCGGCCTGCAGTTCACGAAGAGCACCTGGCTCGCCTACGGCGGAGGCCAGTACGCCCAGTACCCGAACCAGGCCACCAAGGAACAGCAGATCCTGATCGGCGAGAAAGTCCTCGCCGGGCAGGGCGAGGGCGCCTGGCCGAGCTGCGGTCCGAAGGCGGGCCTGGGCTCCGACCACGCCAACCCGTACCCGTCGACTCCGCCGGGTTCGACGTGGATACCGGCGTTGGGTGACGGTGGTTCGGTGAGTGGTGCTGACGGCATGGCCTACACCTTCACCCGTAGCGTTGACGGTCATCTCCAGGGGACTGTCAGGTATCCGACCGACAAGTGGGCCACCGTCGACCTCACCAACGTCGTCGGCACCCCGAACTCCGCCGGCGGTGCACCCAGCGCCTTCGCCATGAAGAACGGCGTTACCGGTGTGGCCAGCGCCAACGCCGTCAACGGCCACCTCCAGATCACCTACCGCGATGCCGCCGACAAGTGGGCCACCAGCGACCTCACCAACCAGGTCGGCACACCGGTCACAGGCGGTGCGATCCGCGCCGCCACCGATCCTGACGGCACGCTTGCCATCTACTCGCGTGGTTCGACGGATGGCGGGCATCTGAGTCTCACTGCTCTTCAGCCGAACGGGAGTTGGGCGACCGTTGACCT
>NZ_JBHXTQ010000175.1:0-1160 GCF_042677305.1 Kitasatospora sp. NPDC127121
AGCGGATAGTACCGTGAGGGAATGGTGAAAAGTACCGCGGGAGCGGAGTGAAATAGTACCTGAAACCGTGTGCCTACAAGCCGTGGGAGCGTCGTCGTGGTCTTCGGATCACGGCCGTGACTGCGTGCCTTTTGAAGAATGAGCCTGCGAGTTTGCGGTGTGTAGCGAGGTTAACCCGTGTGGGGTAGCCGTAGCGAAAGCGAGTCCGAATAGGGCGTCTGAGTTGCATGCCCAAGACCCGAAGCGGAGTGATCTAGCCATGGGCAGGTTGAAGCGCGGGTAAGACCGTGTGGAGGACCGAACCCACCAGGGTTGAAAACCTGGGGGATGACCTGTGGTTAGGGGTGAAAGGCCAATCAAACTCCGTGATAGCTGGTTCTCCCCGAAATGCATTTAGGTGCAGCGTCACGTGTTTCTTGCCGGAGGTAGAGCACTGGATAGGCGATGGGCCTTACCGGGTTACTGACCTTAGCCAAACTCCGAATGCCGGTAAGTGAGAGCGTGGCAGTGAGACTGTGGGGGATAAGCTCCATGGTCGAGAGGGAAACAGCCCAGAACACCGACTAAGGTCCCTAAGCGTGTGCTAAGTGGGAAAGGATGTGGAGTCGCAGAGACAACCAGGAGGTTGGCTTAGAAGCAGCCACCCTTGAAAGAGTGCGTAATAGCTCACTGGTCAAGTGATTCCGCGCCGACAATGTAGCGGGGCTCAAGCACATCACCGAAGTCGTGTCATTGCAGCATATAGGGCCAACGCCTGCTGTGATGGGTAGGGGAGCGTCGTGTGCCGGGTGAAGCGGCGGTGGAAACCAGTCGTGGACGGTATACGAGTGAGAATGCAGGCATGAGTAGCGATACAAGAGTGGGAAACTCTTGCGCCGATTGACCAAGGGTTCCTGGGTCAAGCTGATCTGCCCAGGGTAAGTCGGGACCTAAGGCGAGGCCGACAGGCGTAGTCGATGGACAACGGGTTGATATTCCCGTACCCGCTTTGAAGCGCCAACGCTGAACCAGGTGATGCTAAGGCCGTGAAGCCGGCCCGGAGTCTTCGGACAAAGGGACGTGGTGGAGCCGCTGAACCAAGTCTGTAGTAGGTGAGCGATGGGGTGACGCAGGAAGGTAGTCCAGCCCGGGCGGTGGTTGTCCCGGGGTAAGGGTGTAGG
>NZ_JBHXTQ010000176.1:0-1010 GCF_042677305.1 Kitasatospora sp. NPDC127121
ATGTCGCGGTGGCAGGTGGGGCAGGCGCCGGCCCAGGTTGCGAGGAGGAACTGCATTTCGCGGACGACCTGGTAGAGACTCAGGCCGGTGCCGTTTCTTTTGGGGCACGGGCCAGCCTCCGCAGGGTGCAGAAGGCGTGGGCGAGGGCGACGAGGGTGACATGGTGGTGCCAGCCGTTGAAGGTGCGGCCCTCGAAGTGGGCGAGTCCCAGGGCCTGTTTCATCTCCCGGTAGTCGTGCTCGATGCGCCAGCGGAGTTTGGCCAGGCGGACCAGGGTGGTCAGCGGGGTGTCGGCGGGCAGGTCGCAGAGCCAGAACTGCACCGGCTCGGGCTCCTTGGCGGGCCACTCGGCCAGCAGCCAGCACTCGGCGAGTTCCGCACCGTCGGCCCGGTCGCGGACCTCCCGTCCGGCGGGGCGGATCCGCAGCGCGACGAACCGCGAGTACATGCGCTTGCACCCGGTGCGGCCCCTTCCCGGGCGTGAGCCCTCGCGCCAGGACACCGGCCTGGCCGCACCGCGTCCCGCCTCGATGACCAGCGTCTTCACGCTCTTCGCCGGATCGGGATACCGGGCCACCGGCGGCCGTCCGGTCCCGCTGTAGGGCGGGGTGAGGGGCCGGGCGGAGCCCGGCTGGGCGCTGAGGGTGGTGGAGATACCCACGACGTAGTTCATCCCGCGCTCGTTCACACCCAGCCGAAACGCGGCCGTGTCGCCGTAGCCGGCGTCCGCAACGGCCAGAGGGACGTGCACGCCCCAGGAACGGGTCTCGTCGATCATGTCCAGTGCGAGCTGCCACTTCTCCACATGCCCCAGGTCCGCCGGGATGCCGCACCGCTGGCGGCGGGCCACCTTGAGCGGGTCGGCCTTGTCGGAGGCCGGGTCCCAGGGCCTGGGGAGGAACAGCCGCCAGTCGACGGCGGCGCAGGCGTGGTCGGTGGCCAGGTGCAGCGAGACGCCCACCTGGCAGTTGGTCACCTTGCCCGCGGTCCCGGTGTACTGCCTCGACACG